>JANMIS010000946.1:0-6686 GCA_031375925.1 Synechococcales cyanobacterium OTE_70_concoct_197_sub | reverse complement strand
GTTTCTCTTGGTTCTGGGGCGTCGCTGGGTCCGGAAGGCCCGAGTGTAGAAATAGGCGCGAATTTGGGATTGCTTCTGGGGCAGGCGTTGCGAGTATCCCAAGAACGGCAGCGGCTGCTGTTAGGTGCGGGTGCGGCAGCGGGGATTGCGGCGGGGTTTAATGCCCCGATCGCGGGGGTGTTCTTTGCCCTAGAAATTGTTTTAGGAACGACGTTTGCCACGTCGTCGGCCAGTGTGGTGGTTCTGTCCGCTGTTGTCTCGTCCTTGATTGCTCAAATCGGCCTAGGGGCAAAACCGGCCTTTGAATTGCCGATTTATGAGGTGCGGAGTCCGTTAGAGTTGCCGTTGTATTTGGGCCTGGGGCTATGGGCTAGCTTGATTGCGATCGTCTATACCCAACTCAACACAGCGTCTCAGAAAGCATTTCAAGGCCAAATTCCATCCATGCAGTTTTTGACCCGGATTCCCCGTGAAGTGCAACCTGTTTTAGGCGGACTTTGTGTGGGATTGGTGGCGCTAAAACTGCCCCAGGTCTTGGGCATCGGCTATGAAACCATTGAGGCGGTGCTGCGGGATGTCCAGTTCTCATTCCCATTGCTGGTAGCATTGTTGCTGAGCAAGCTGTTACTCACGGCGATCTGTCTAGGGAGCGGCTTGGTTGGGGGAATTTTTGCGCCTGCATTGTTCTTAGGTGCGATGCTGGGTGCTGCCTATGGGGAATTGTTGCCCAAACTGTTACCGATGTTTGCCGCCAATATTGCGACACCGCCCGCCTACGCCATGGTGGGGATGGCCGCAGTGCTTGCAGCGAGTACTCGCGCTCCGTTAACAGCCATTTTATTGCTATTTGAATTGACGCGGGACTACCGGATTGTGCTGCCGTTAATGGCCGCCGTGGGCTTAAGTGTCTGGGTAGTGGAACGTCTTCGTCCCAAAAAAGAAGTCGTGCCGGAACCTGCGACCGCAGAAGTCAGTACCGAACCCGCTGCACCCGATCCTAGACAACAGTTTCTCAATCGCTTGACGGTTAAAGAGCTGATGCAAGATTCGGTGTTGTGCCTTCCCGCTTCGAGTTCGATTTTGGATGCGGGGCTGAAGCTGATCGATCGCAAAGCCCATAGCGCCATAGTTCTAGAACCTGAAACAAATGCTGTAGTCGGTATTTTGACGCTGCAAGATGTCAATCGAGCGGTTGCACGATGGGAAAGCAATCTTTCTCAAGACGATCGACAACCCCTATCGCAGCAGCCGATCGACAGCGTTTGCACTCAGAAAGTCCTCTACGCATCCCCTGAGGAATTTGCTAGCGAAGCACTTTCTCGAATGGCCACCCGTGGCCTCAGGCAACTACCCGTCTGCAATCCCGCTGAACCGACCGTAATTTTGGGCTTACTCGATCGTGATGCCGTACTCAATGCCGTCAGCTTAACCCAGACGGCAGAATCCTTAAGACCCTATCTCATCGCGCACATTGAAGACACGATCGCCGAATCCCCCGAGCAATCTACTGAATCCATTGATGAAGCCGCTGACGAATCGACTATTTATCTCGCGCAGTCCAAATCCCGGTGAACATCATCAGCATTCCTCCCAGAAAAATGCTGCCCGCTAGGCCCGCTGGCAACGCGATCGACCAATCCACATCGTTCATCATAGAATCCTCTAGCATAAAAACCATTGGCAAATCAAAGCTGGCAAATCAAAGCCGCATCCGATCAGAGTGATCTTTTACTAAAATAAATAAAAAAGACCGATCGGTGCGGCTATCGAAGAGTAAGTGAAGATCGATCCAAGATCGATCTATTCTTCTTCATCCTCATCGTCATAGTCTTCCACGTCCACCTGCTTTAGCTTAATGTGCTTACGACCCAAGGTGATCAAGAACTCGTCGCCTGCATGAAGATCCATTTGCTTCGTGTAAGCCGCCCCAATCAAGAGGTTTCCATTAGATTGCACACTAATACGATAGCTAGCACTCCGCCCTCCGCGACTACTACTTTGCTTTCCGGTCGGAAGAATATCTGCCGCGTCAATCAACGCGTTTTGAAACTTCATCATGTTGACCCGTTCTAGGCCATTTTTTGTCAAGGTAAAGTATCCGCAAGCTTTCGCTTTCTCTTCTCGGGTAGCATTCTCTAGCTGCTTCAATTTCTGAAGCAACTCTTCACCTGTTAGGGGTTCAGCTTTCTTTTTCTTACTCATGGATGAAGTCGTCTTTCCTGGCAATTAAGTTAGGATTAGTTTTATTGAAAAATCTTGAGTTAATGATAGTACATCCTGATCGGTTACAAACACTTTGATCTAATATATTTTATGAAATTTTAACCCGATCCTTTCAAGTGAGGATGTTTCTTCCCTTGGGTGAAGGGCTTAGCCTGCTAGGATTCCTATCATTTCAAGCACTTCCGAAATAACTCCCTCATTAATCTATCCTATTCTCTTGTAGGATAGACTCCCAAGTTGACTCCCCCCTATTAATTCCCCCCTCTATTCAGCTATGCCAACTCTCTCGAATAATCCTCTTTATCCTGTCGTCTGGAAGCAAGACCGCGTGGTTTTGATTGACCAGACTCGTATTCCTCAAGAGTTCAGTGTGGTTGAAATTACCCGATCGGGTGACATGGCCCAGGCGATTCAAACCATGATTGTCCGGGGTGCTCCTGCGATCGGTGTTGCAGCGGCCTATGGCATTTACCTGGGTGCCACTGAGATTCAGACGGATGCACGCGATCGGTTCTTGACTGAATTAGAGGTCATCGCCGCTCAACTGCGTGCGACCCGTCCGACGGCGGTGAATTTGTTTTGGGCGATCGATCGGATGATGAAAACAGCCCGCCAAACCCTAGGCAGCGTTCAGCATTTACGCGAGACGCTCCTCGCCACCGCCCATCAAATCTGTCAGGATGACCTCGCGACTTGCAAAGCCATGGGCGACTACGGCCTGACGGTACTCCCTGAGACGCCTCATCAGTTGCGGCTGCTGACGCACTGTAACGCAGGGGCCTTGGCCACAGCGGGCTATGGGACTGCCTTGGGGGTTGTGCGATCGGCTTGGACCGCCGGACGGCTTGAGCGCGTCTACGCCGACGAAACACGGCCTCGTCTTCAGGGGGCGAAATTGACCTCTTGGGAATGTGTCCAGGAAGGAATTCCGGTCACCGTGATTACGGATAGTATGGCGGCCCATTGTATGCACCACGGCATGATTGATGTCGTCGTGGTAGGGGCCGATCGGATTGCAGCCAACGGCGATGCGGCCAACAAAATCGGCACCTACAGTGTTGCCCTAGTTGCAGCCGCTCACAATGTTCCTTTTTATGTTGCCGCGCCGCTATCCACAATTGACTTCAGCATTCCAGATGGAAGCCACATTGAAATCGAAGAGCGCGATAGTGCCGAGATCTATAAAGTCGGGGAAACACTGATCTGCCCAGCGACGGGCGTAGATTATTTTAATCCTGCGTTCGATGTGACGCCTGCACGATTGATTGCAGGCATCATTACGGAATTTGGTGTCTTTAAGCCTGAAGATCTGAAAGCAGCGCTTTTTGATAAGCAGGCCCAGTAAGGCATTGAACCGCTGTAAAGCGACAGCCCAACAGCCAACTGATTGCCCGATCGCCCCAAGCCCGTCCTAAAAAGACAACGCGATCGGGCTGAGGTGAGAGGCAGACTATGGTGTCTTTCAAGTTGGTCAATAGCAACCGATCGTTTAATTGAACGATCGGAAACCTAAAGCTGCCATTCAATTCCGGCTCTGTTGATGCAGGCTGCTCATCTCGAAGATCACCGCGATCGAGGCCAAAAATCGTGATTCCGATCGACTGTACGGCCTTGATCCAAGCTTTCTGTTCTACGGTGTTGAGCGCTTGCAGCAAAACCAAATCTAAAACCACGCCCTGAATGCCAAGGGCTGTCCAGACATCTAGATCGATTTGAGTGAGATTGCCTACATCTTTTAAGACATCAGAGCGGTGGGCATTTTGCGACGATCGCTGGAGGTAGTGCGATCGGGACTGCAACACAAGCGGTCCCGAGGACGGTGGAGAGGAAAGCATGGGAGAACTGGGGGTAGATAAAATCCGGCAACCTAGTATTTGGGCAAGCAGAAAAACACACTGAAGGGGGGGCAGAGGTTAAACAATTTGACGTTATTACAGGACATAGGGTTGCTTTCTCTAGAGATTCCCCAGCGCCCTGTATTGATCCGGTTGTTTCATGAACACTGCGTAGTCATTTTGCCCATAAACGATCGCTTTCCAACGGTTTGGCAAAGAGGCAATGTTCAATTTTCATGATTTGGACCAGATAGATTAAGCTTTCGCTAAAGTGATTTGAATGCTGGTTCCCCGAATGCTGGAACGGTCGCGATTTTCTGGCGGCCAAGCCATATCGGGGGCAGGCGGGCTGAAGATTCTAATGTCGCCCTGCATTTGACGGGTCAGTTCACGGGCGATCGATAGCCCTAGCCCCGTGCCAGGGATGCTGGATTGAGCCTGCACCCCGCGATAGTGACGCTCAAATAAATGCGTTAGGTCCTCTGCGGGAATGCCACAGCCTGTATCGGTAATCCATAGATCAACCCGATCGTTCGTCTCTTTGAGTTTGACTTGGATATGTCCCTGAGCAGGAGTGTATTTGCTAGCGTTGTCGAGAAGATTGGTGAGGACTTCGGCCAGGGCGATCGGGTCGGCCAAGATCGAAACGGGGTGAGTGGGGAGGTCGAGGTGAAGTTGTTGTTGTCGATCGTCTATGACCCCAATGGCCGATTGCAACACAGGCTCCAAAATGGACTGTAGATCAATAGCAAGAATCGACAGAGAACGGCCTAAGGTTGCAGGTAGGATGAGGGGCTGCAAACCTGCTACTGATGTGTTGGCCTGGGGCGGAGCATCGTTTGGGTTGTCTCGCAGGGCCTTCGGAGGGATGGCCGCACTCGCATCGATCGCCTCCTCAAACTGCACGAGGAGGGCTTGGAGTCGATCGCTTTCCCGCACGATGCTGCCTGCGGCTTCGCGGTTATGTTCGCTCTCTGTCAAACGTTTGACGAGCAACTTACCAAAGGTCCGCATGGCGGTCAGGGGATTACGGAACTGATGCAGTAAGTTATCAAATAAGTCTTTTTGTTGTCGCTGAAAAGTCTGCTGTTGTAAAGCCTGCTCTTCTAACCATTGCGATCGTTTGTCTAGGAGACAGGCTGCGGTTAAGGTTTGCCGAATGGCATCGACTTGAGGTTGAGTGATGGCATCCCAGGGACGACTCCGTTCTGCTACCAAGATACCTAAAATCCGATCGTCCTGTAGCAATGGCAACACCAATTGATGACTTCCGTTTTCAATTGGTGCAAGACTGGGGCTGAAGGGTTTACCTGGCTTTTCATGACTTTTCCCGTGAGGAATCGGCTTCAGGGTGCTGCTCAGATCCCTACTGGGTAGGTCAAAGCTAGTCAAGGCGCTGAGGCCGCTTTTACGGGTTGATGTAGATACCTGAAAAGAATGGTCATCGCCTTCAAGCGGGACACAGGCAATGGGATGAAGTTGAGGCTTCGCGCCTTCATCCCAGGACTCGGCGAGGTAGACGATCGCACTGGATACCCCCAAGTTCTCCACTAAAAGAGAGAGCTGAGCCTGACAAACGGCCATAAATTCACGACTTGCAGGCATTCCAGGAAAGATAAAATTCACATCTCCTTTATTATCACCTGTCAGTCAACATTTCTCAATTTAGGATTGACTTTACAGGTTTGCAACGGTTAAGTTAAAAACATTATTACATCTGCTTTTAGTGCCTGTCGTTACAATTTAAATTGCTTCACACTTTAGTGAGTTAGGAAATCAGGATACACCTCGAACAAAATGTTGAGTTTCTCAACGATTTGTTCTACTGATGTCTCAGCCCATGTAGATGAACGAGGTATTGTTGAAATTTTATTGCTTTACGGCATATACTTTCGACGGCTTCAAGAAGCGCAATTTCGCAACAGTTTCAAGGAGGTAAGGGGTTTTGGCTAGGAGACGTAAAAGGAAAAGTCGTCGTCGTCAAGAAGGGCGACGTATTTTAGAGTGTGTTCCTCAATTCAGTATTGATTGTGGGGAAGATAAGCCAGTGACGGCTGCACGCAAATTCATTCACACTGAGGGAGTCCTTCCCCCTGCCCTACTGTTAGTAAAACGCAATGAGCATACGACCGATCGGTACTTCTGGGCTGAGAAAGGTCTTTTCGGCGCACAGTACGTAGAGGAAAATCATTTTCTCTTTCCAAGTCTGCGTCAAATGGAGGAAGATGTGGACGTGGACCTCGATCTTGACCTAGATGGTGATGATTTCGAGGACGAAGAGGATGAAGAAGAAGAGGCCGATGAACTAACTCCCGTGGGTGCGTTCTAGAGGGCACTATGTTCTGGTGCTTTGTCATATTAAGCAGCGATCGGCGGGTCATGTAGTCTCAAATAATACACTTACCTACTGACTTTCAGAAAAAGAAGCGGTCTATGTGATGTTCACATCGACTGCTTCTTTTTAATTCAGTTATCTTTTTGCTCAGATCTTTCTAATTCTTTCTAGTCTAGTAGCTCTAGGTTTAGCGTTTCTCGAAGGGACTCTACTTCATCTCGATGGGCCTGAACCTTGATAATGCTGCTCGTTTCTTCACTCTCAAATTCCTGATCTTCTAGAATAAAAGAAAC
>JANMIS010000897.1:0-1206 GCA_031375925.1 Synechococcales cyanobacterium OTE_70_concoct_197_sub | reverse complement strand
GGTCCAGATCGGTGTCGGTGGTAGCAAGCTGACGATAATGCTCAGGGTCGAGGCGAAAGGCGATCGTAAGGTCTTCCAAGGCTAGCTCTAGGTTTCCCATGAGGCTACGACAGCAAGCGCGATCGGTGATGGCTGGCAGTGTAAATCAAAAAATAGTGAATTCCGATCGTTCTCCATCAAATTCAATACGATATCGTCGCATGATATCTCGTCCTAATAAAACCAGATTGTCAACGACCTCACCGGGACAGCCCAGAACAATGCAAGCTGAAATAGTATATCGATCGAAGCGTAGTCCGACCGCGTAGGGAATTGCTAACGTAGAGACTCCACAAACGGGAACACGAATAGCACGATCGATCGCCCTTGCGTTAACTTTCATCAATAGATCTAAGGGAACCAAGGTACAGTCTGATCCAGTATCCAAAATTGATTGAGTCTTGCAAGTGAGGGCTTTTTCAGAAGTTGGGGAAAATAATTCGATCGGCAAAATGGGGATTGGCGGGATCGCTTCGCCTAAGTCAACGTAGGAATAGGTGGCCATCTCAACGAATCACTGCGCTCCGAACGATCGGACTTCTGACTTCCGCAACAACCTGCCGAATAAAGACTGGAGCATCACCGACTTGCTTCACGACTCGATCGAATAATGATGCAAAATCTCGATCGGTATCCATGACCTGTTCGTCAACGAGCCAGATATATTGACCTAAGTAATTGGCGATAAGTTTCGATCGCAGTTGCTCAAAGATATTGGCTTGCCGTTCCAGATAATCCATTGTCGGCTGATCTTCGATCGCGAGTTCATCTTGATTTGACAATAGGGTTTGCATCGATCGATTACCTAAACAACTTTCTACAGTTTAACGCATCCCATTAATGTAATTATCCTTTCACCAGGGCAATGAAGGACGGATCGCTGCGTAATGGGTCCAGATCAGTGTCGGTGGTGGCAAGCTGACGATAATGCTCAGGGTCAAGACGGAAGGCGATCGTGAGGTCTTCCAAAGCTAACTCCAGGCTTCCTATGAGGCTGTGGCAACAGGCTCGTCCGTAGAAGGCATCGGCATAATTAGGTTTGAATTCGATCGCTTTATTGAAGGACGAGATCGCCTCTTCGCTTTTGCCTAATTCATACAGAGAGAGTCCATGGTTGTGCCAAGCTTCATAATTGTCTGGTTTAAATTCGATCGCTTTTTCGTAGGA
>JANMIS010000893.1:0-3914 GCA_031375925.1 Synechococcales cyanobacterium OTE_70_concoct_197_sub | reverse complement strand
GACGACTGTACCGGATGCTAGGGCACTTTGGGCGACTTGGTAGCGGGCATAATGAAACGCAAATTGGCGGGCCATCAGTTGGAGAAGCATCGGTTTTACGACTGCGCTGAGAGTGATCGCGCTGCCACCTTTGAGCAGGAGACTCATGGGATCTTGCTGTAATTTTTGGGGAAGTTGAGACCAAAGTTTTGTATGAGAGAGCGATCGTTCGACTCGTTTTGTTAACGTTGATTTCTGGTCAGCGGGAAGTTTTTTCCAGGCGAGACCTAGAAGATGAAGAAATATTTCGGCTTCCAGTTCTGGTGTGGTGAGATTGCGCTGCTCAGGAAGATGGAGGTGACGGCAGACTTGGACTAGGGTTTGTCTATAGCTAATGCGATCGGTTTGGCGTTGCAGAACGGTTAAGCCATCGGCGGCGAGGAAGCGAAAGCGAGTTTCGAGTTGATCAATCCATTCATGACGATCAAGATCGTCAAATGACGGCTTTGGGGCGAGGTAATCTAAAGGATTAAACTTGGGGCGAAAGAGAATATCGGTCAGTTCACGCAATTCTTCATCAGAGGCAAGTTCGAGGGCCGATCGAAGCTCGTCTCCTGGCTCAGTTTTTGCATCCAGCTTTTGGGATCCCATTTTTTCGGCTACAGACTGTTAATTATGTTCATATTCTGCACTCTAGGATAGCGGGTTTGATGCGATGATTGCAGGCCATGGGCTATTTTTTGTCAGCGCCCTGCCCAATTACTCGCCCAACTACCCGTCGAATGCCATTAGTAGAATGCAAAAACTCATCATTATCAAAACCGGATGCACGATGCCTGAGCTTGCAGCGCAGCGAGGCGATTTTGACGATTGGATGGTGGAGGCGATGGATGTCTGTCGGAGTGCGGTGGAAACGGTGGATGTGGCGGCGGGCGATCGGTTGCCGGAGTTTCATCAGGTAAATGGCATCGTGATCACCGGATCCCATGCCATGGTGACGGAGCATCACCCCTGGAGCGAATATTCCGCTGAGTGGCTTCAGAAGGCAGCCCACAAGCAGATTCCGACTTTGGGAATTTGCTACGGACATCAGCTCATTGCCTATGCCCTAGGAGGCTCTGTCGCCTATTTGCCGGGGGGGGGGGTGGTGGGGACGCTGCCTGTGACGTTGCAGCCGGAGGCGAAGCAAGATTATCTATTGCATGATTTACCCGATCGGATTTTGGTGCAGTTAAGTCATCGGCAAGCGGTGATGGAGTTGCCACAAGATGCGGCTTGGTTGGCCTGTAGCGATCGGGTTCCCTTTGAGGCGTTCCGGTACGGCGATCGGGTGTGGGGGATGCAGTTTCATCCGGAGTTTTCGGTGGATGTGATGCGGGCGTATGCAGACTATGCGCGCTTGGGGTTAGCGGGGGAGGGGTTTAGTCCTGACCAGATTTATGACCAAATTCAGGAGACGCCGGATGGATTAAAGATCATGCAGAGATTCGCGAGTTTGGTGGTGTGAGTTCAAAGCGATCGTTGGAGTCGTATGATAGAAAGGGCAACTGGAGGTAACAGATGGCAACCTTAACTTTAGAATCACTTGATGTCGCGAAGCTAACCCAGGAAGAGGTGTCAGAGCTAGCGACTCGGCTGGAGCAGGATGACTATGCCACGGCGTTTGATTGTCTGAATGACTGGCATCTGCTGCGGGCGATTGCCTTTCAGCGTCCGGAGTTGGTGGAGCATTATTACTATTTGCTGGATATGGTGGCTTTTGACGAGTCTTGAATTTAAAGTTTGAATCAAAGCCCCTGACGAACCGCTCCCAGAACCCCAATTTTGGGGGCGTTAATGATGTGTATGTTGAACGATCGACGAATTCTTATCGGCGTGGGTGGGGGAATTGCAGCCTATAAGGTGGCGCAGTTAGTCTCTAGTTTGGCGAAGGCTGGGGCGAATGTTCGGGTGATCATGACCGACTCGGCTCAGCAATTTGTTACAGCATTGACTTTTTCAACCTTAAGTCGGCAGGCGACTTATACCGATCGAGACTTTTGGGCCGCAACCCATGGGAAACCGTTACACATTGAACTCGGTGAGTGGGCGGAGCTTTTTGTGATTGCGCCATTGACGGCGAATACCTTAGGCAAGTTAGCCTATGGACTGGCGGATAATCTTTTAACTAATACGGTATTGGCATCAAGCTGCCCAATTTTACTCGCTCCAGCAATGAATACCGATATGTGGGAGCAGCAGTCGGTGCAACGCAATTGGAATCTGGTTTTAAAAGACGATCGGTACCGAGCGGCTTATCCCGGCAGTGGTCTGCTAGCTTGCGATCGGGTAGGGGTCGGTCGCATGACGGAACCGGAGGATTTGCTGGTGATGATTCGATCGTTGCTGTATCAGAGCAAACGAGATTTGGCGGGAAAACGGGTTTTGGTGAGTGCAGGGGCGACGCAGGAATTTTTAGACCCTGTGCGGTTTTTAGGCAATCCATCCACGGGCAAAATGGGATTGGCGTTAGCGTTAGCGGCACGCGATCGGGGTGCTGAGGTGACATTGGTTCATGGTACGTTGCCCGGATCTATTCCCAGCGGCATTCAAACCATTTCAACTCCGACGGCTGAAGCAATGGCGTTAGCAATGCAGTTGCAGTTGCCAAATCACGATTGGATCATCATGTGTGCGGCAGTGGCGGATTTAAAACCTGTTGACTATCGCGATTACAAATTACCCAAATCTGAATTGCCTACAGCATTGCCATTAGCGTTTGTGCCGGACATCGTTGCAGGATTGTCAAAACTAAAATTGCCCCATCAAAAGTTAGTTGGATTTGCGGCCCAGACGGGGAATTTTGTCACGCCTGCGTTGGAAAAAATGCAGCGTAAAGGGTTAGATGCGATCGTGGCGAACCCAATTGATCAAACCCAGGGTGGATTTGGAAGTGATGTCAATCAAGCGGTGTGGTGCGATCGATCGGGCAATCAAGTCTCAATTCCACTCTGCGAAAAACTAGAGATGGCGCACCGAATTTTGGATCTTTCATGCCAATCTTTTCTGTAGTCTTGTCAACGCCCGATCGGCGTTAGTTAGCTCAAATGCAGGCTCATAACTCAAGTATTGTGATGTTGTGAGAAGAAATAAATAAGCGAATAATGGGAACAGCATTTAACTGAAATGCCTAGTTTTCGGACGATTTAAGTATGAGAACGTTGAACACTATTTAACGTGAGTTCGGGATAAGAAAAAGCGAGTTACTACTTCTAGAGCGGACTACAGACATTTGCTATCCAGCATAAAAGCTCGATTTTCAGAAAGTGCTGTTTGGGAGCGAGTTCAAAATTTGCTTTTGGCTCAACCACGGGTCTTTCAGCAATTCCTTAACCCAAACTCAGGGTAAATCTAGTAAATTCACTTATCTTTCTCAAAGTAGAATAATTTAAAATTCAGTGAATGTACTTGTCTTTATAAATTAACTCCTGTGGTAGGTTTTCTATAGTAATCTTTATCGAAATAGTATAAGAACAGAAGTTAAGTTATGAAGAATTTTGAGCAAAATCTAGTACTAATCTTCTAAATTATGCGTACTTCTATTTCTCCTTTAATTTATACGATCGAGCAGATTAAAGAATCTGCGATGCAAATATTCGATCGTGAAATCACTGAAAAATGTTTGTGCTATCACACAAGAGAACATATTCAAGGTGTTCAAAGTCGGGCAAGTCAGATTTTCAAGTCAGTTTCTCCATTCTTAAAGCCGACGGAAAATCCCCACCGACTAGAATATTTATTAGATTTCTGTGCTGTCACCCATGACCTAATCCAAATATTTATCCCCCATACAGAATCCAATATAACTCGACGCAGAGAGCCTGGAATCAGTGAATTAACTACAATTCAAGTCGTACTTGACCAAATTCAAAAGTTTGATTCACAGCAGGACAACG
>JANMIS010000849.1:0-4100 GCA_031375925.1 Synechococcales cyanobacterium OTE_70_concoct_197_sub | reverse complement strand
GCTTCAATCTGCCTGGGAAGCCCGCAACCAAAGCAAAGCCAAATAGTAGGTTTAAGTAACCAGGTTTTCGCAGTTTTACATTCTATCGGAATAAGGGAGCGCTTAATGAGCTTAATGATGGGTTATTTAAATTTGCTGTTTGGACTGGTCATTTAAACCTACTATTTGGCTTTGCTTTGGTTGCGGGCTTCCCAGGCAGATTGAAGCAGCTTGGTCCAGCGCTTGTTGACTTGCTTGGGGGTGCAGCCGATCGCCTTGGCAATTCGACTATCATCTGCGCCGTCGCGTTTGAGATCCAAGAGTTGGCGCTGGTCGTCGCTGAGGTCCGATCGGAACTGGTTCCAGAGGGGGAGACCCATGCCGAGGTTGTGCTCCAAGTCTGCGCCGAGCCATTCGTGGACCAGTTCCCAGTTGTGGTTCATGGCGAATTTTTCGATGTGATATTTGAAGCGCTGTTGCAGGTAGTCCCGTTCGCGAGAATTCAGGCCAAGGATGTCGTCGATTTCGGCAACCGAGAGATCTTGCAGTTTCAAGCTCAGGTAGTCAATGCAGGATTGCTGGTCTTGGGATTTTAAATAAGTCACGAGTTCGTCGATGATCCGATCGCGCAAACCATCTTCGACTTCATTGCCGGAGCCTTCAGAGACCATTTGTTCGCGGATCATTTGCATGACGGGCGATCGTCCGTAGGCTTCGGATTCGTTGTCTTTGGCGGAGTCCATGGCGGTCTCGATGTCTACGGCGATTTCGTTGGGTTGGCGGTTGGAGAAGCGGCTGGCGCGGAGGATGACGAGCTGTTGGCTGTTGCAGCCGGGGAGGTTGATGCGGCGTTTTGCGTATTGTTCGGTGAAGGCGATGTATTCGGCGAGTTGGAGTTTGGTTTTGGGTTGGTAGTTTTCGGCGAGTTCATTTTCCCGACGGAAGACGCGGAGGGATTCGGTATAAAAGCCTTGGAGGAAGTCTTCGATGAGGGTGTAGCGGCCTTGGAACCCAAGCTGAAGGTGGGCTGGGGCGATCGATCGGTAGACCATGGAACTCAGGACGCTGTGCAATTCAGTCCGACCGCGCCGGGAGCCGAGGCGATAGTATTGGATGCATTTGTCGAGGCGATAGCGGGAAAGGGTTAAGCGCCAGGAGGTGATTTCGCCGGATTTTTGGATTCGATCGCTTTTTTCACAGATGCGTTCGACTTCGATGGCGATGCGGGAGCAAAGGGCGTAGGTGGTGGCGCTAGTCGGGATGCCGAGGGCTTGAGCAAGTTCGGTTTCGAGGAGCAGGGTGAGTTTTTCGGTGTCGAAGCCTTGGGTGGGTTCGGGGTTCGATCGGCTGGTAGCAGTAGAAGCAGCAGTAGAAGCAGCGGTGGGATTGACGAAGGTTGCAGTGTTCATGACGGGGTTCCTCTCTCGGTAAGCGCACACCTTTTACTTCGGCAGACCATGGAGGTATTTCTTGGGGAGTAGGCCAGTTTGCGGGGTGGTTTTGTTGAAATCGTCCTGATTTTTTGCAGATTAGTCTGGCTATGGGTTTGAAGGATTAGAACTCTGTGATCTGGATCATGTTTTGTGCCGATCGGTGTGCCAATTTAAATCATGTGCCAGTTAGGGAGACAATTTGGCTGGGAGAATTTGTAGAACCAGGGATTTTGTGATGACCCCAGATTTCGTGATGGTGTGGGTCGGGAGAACGGATAGAATAAAAAATGGTTGTCTTAGATTGAGCGAATTAATCATGCCGAATATTTCAAACATCACCGTTAAGACCATCACAGGTGCTGAGAAGAAGCTCTCGGACTACGCTGGAAATGTGGTGCTTTGTGTGAACGTTGCGTCCTACTGTGGCTATACGGGGCAGTACAGCGGACTTGAAGCGCTGAACAAAGAGTATGGCGCGAAGGGCTTGAAGGTTTTGGGTTTTCCTTGTAATGACTTTGGGGCGCAGGAACCGGATAGCAATGAGAAGATTGCAACTTTTTGTGAAACGAGCTATGGCGTGACCTTTGAGATGTTTGACAAGGTGAATATCTTGGGTGGCGCTAAGCATCCGCTTTATGCTGAACTGACGCAAACGGCTCCTGCGGGTGATGTGAAGTGGAATTTTGAGAAGTTCCTGGTGAATAAGAAAGGCGAAGTGATTGGTCGTTATCCGAGTAGTGCGACTCCGGCGAGTTTGGCGGCGACGATCGAGGCGGAATTATTGAAGTAGTTAGGTTCGGGGGTTTGCTAGCGCAACGCTCCGCAAACGGCTCCGCTCACCCCACGTAGATCTTGAGGGCTGAGCGGAGTCGAAGTTCGGCTAGATTCCACGTAATATCTCCAACTAAACATCCCAAAAACGGCAATGAGAACATTCCTGCAATCCCCCACAGCCTTCATCACGAGACTCCGCCGATCGTTCGCAATCCGATCGCCCAAATCCTTCAAATTTCTCGCAGGTGTTCTCATTGCGCTTTGTTTCACGTTCCAACTCACAGCCTGTAATCCCGCCAGCTTGAACGCCAACCGATCGCAAATCGTCCTCGCCCAACTCGGCAACCCAAAAACCTTCAATCCAGCCCTCGCTAACGAAGTGCCGATCGTCTACACCTACACTCACGAAAGTTTGATCGGTACAAATGGCATGACTCAGGAAGTCGAGCCTGCATTAGCCGAGAAATGGGAGTTTTCAGCCGATCGCAAAACCATCACTTTTACCTTAAGAACCAATCTTAAATGGTCTGATGGTAAAGACCTAAATGCCGATGACGTGGTGTTTACGTTGCAGGATATTTTCTTTAATCCTGACATTCCTAGCGACGCTCAAGATACGTTTCGCATTGGGAAAGATAAGAAGTTTCCGGCGGTGAATAAATTGGACGATCGGCGCATTGCCATTGTTTCACCCGAATCCTTTGCGCCATTGCTCAGACAAATTGGGTCCGCGCCGATTTTGCCAAAGCATATTTTAGAACGCAGCGTCAAAACTAAAAAAGACGGCAAATCTGAATTTCTTTCTACTTGGGGCGTTGGCACGGATCCTAAAACCATTGTTTGCAATGGTATGTACATATTCGATAACTACGTGCCAAACCAGCGTCTGAGCTTTAAAAAGAATCCCTATTATTGGCGCAAAGATGACAAGGGCGGTGCAATGCCATATATCGATCGAATTGTATGGAAATCCGTAGATAATCAAGATACTTCAATGATGCAGTTCCGATCGGGCGGGCCGGATGTTTTAGAACCCATTCGTCCTGAAGATTTTGGGTTGCTTAAAACTGAGGAAAAGCGCGGTAAATTCAAGGTCCATGTGGGCGGATTACGTCAGGGTTTTAATTACTTAACATTCAATCTCAACCAAGGTAAACGCAATGGCAAACCCTTGATTGATCCGATTAAATCTAAATGGTTTAATAAAGTTGAATTCCGTCAAGCGATCGCCTATGGTCTGGACCTCGATCGCATGACAAACAATCTCTTTCGAGGCATTGGCGATCGGGTTCATTCCAGCGTCCCAACCCTCAGCCCCTTCTATCTCTCGCCTGAAAAGGGACTCAAAACCTATGGTTATAATCCTGAAAAAGCAAAAGAGCTATTAAAGAAGGCAGGATTTAAATACAATGACCAAAACCAATTATTGGATAGTGCTGGAAATCGGGTGAAGTTTACGATCGCCACCAATGCCGAAAACGCCCTCCGCGCCAAAATGGTCGCCCAAATCAAACAAGACCTAGGCAAAATTGGTATGGAAGTTTCGATTAATCAATTAGCATTCGGGGTGTTGATTGACAAAATGGAAAGCTCAATGGACTGGGAGGCCGTGCTGATGGGCTTTGGCAGTGGCGGGCCGGATCCTCACAATGGTAGCAACATCTGGCTAACGGATGCTCAATCTCACCACTTCAATCGCAAACCTTCGCCCGAGTCACCGCAACTTGAGGGACGAACTGTTTCGGACTGGGAGAAGAAGATTGAGGACTTGTATATTAAAGGATCTCAAGAAATGGACGAACCCAAGCGTAAAGCCATCTACAATGAATTCCAACAGATAGCTCAAGAACAATTGCCCTTTATTTATCTAGTCAATGCACGAATCATGGGAGTGACACGCGATCGGATTACAGG
>JANMIS010000836.1:0-1166 GCA_031375925.1 Synechococcales cyanobacterium OTE_70_concoct_197_sub | reverse complement strand
GAGAACCCCTACCGCCGGAAGAACGCCTGACCAGATAAAGGCGACCGCTCCGATGGCGGCAAAGATGAGTGTGCTGCCTATCAATCGAACGGTTTGGGCGTTGATTTCCGCGAGGTCGGACATCGTGTCCAGGGAGCTTGCTGTGCTGTTCTGGCTATTGGATGCTGCGGAGCCTGGGTCGCGGCGACGAGCATCCTCAAGTCGCAGTCTGGCTTGCGAGACGACAATCTCGCGCCGCTTGAGCAGGAGCCATCTTCGGATCAAACTCGACAACAGCAGCAGACCTATCAGCGTAATAAACGTCGTATGCAGCAGCATGGACAAGCGGATGGCCGTGTAGTGGTATCCCATTAGGCTCATGGTCATCAGCGCAAGTGGGCCTACCGCAAACAGAAAGTACCAAATGTACTTAAGTCGATCAATCCAACCGCCGGCGTTACGGCTCAAAAAGTTGCTAAACACCCCTTTGCTTGGATGGAGCAATACCAGGAGATAAATGAAGCACAGTGACATGAGCAAGCTGTAAGTCAGGCGTCCCAGCGAATTCTCCCAACGCGCTTCCCCAAATTGCGCAACGATGCCAACTACGGTGACGGCTGGAATGGCCAAGTCGATAAACCAGCGGAGGTTTTTACGAAGAAGTTGAGTGGAACGGCTCGGCCATTGAAAGTGGCTTTCTGCCAGGCCACCGCTTCGACTGATTTGCCTGATCAGTTCCAATGGGAAAAAGTACCTCGCACTAACCATCAGCCCCATGGCGATCGCATTTGCAAACGCATTCCCCTCGGAGGTGTTTAGCAATCGCCAGCCGAGGACTAGGTGGATGATCGCTAAAGGTGAGCTAAGTAAAATGGAATCGGCGACAACTCGCGCCGTTGGCAAAAAGGAGGTGCAGTTGGATTTCGTTGCAATCTCTCCTTGCGAATGAATGTGTTTTTTGAATCGCTTGAGATTGAAGAGAAGGGTGACGTAGCAGGAGACGCCAAAAAGGTAACCCCATGGGTGAGTCAAGAGATCACCCCAAAGCTGTGTTGGGATGACTCGCCAGTTTTGAAGATCGAAGAGCCATTGGAGCGATGGCCACAATACTCGAAAGTCGGTCCGATTGATGGGTTCGCTCGAACGAATCCAGAGCACACTCATCTTTGCCGCCATCGGAGCGGTCG
>JANMIS010000832.1:0-3331 GCA_031375925.1 Synechococcales cyanobacterium OTE_70_concoct_197_sub | reverse complement strand
GTATCCGCAGGGGGAAGTTTTGCCGAATCTTGGCGTGGTGGATGTGTCATTTATTTCGTTGGTGAAGGTGTTGGAGGCGGTTCATCGGTTGTTGCGAGGCCCGCGTGAGGTGGTGCTGTTGGTAAAGCCGCAGTTTGAGGTGGGGCGCGATCGGTTGGGCAAGAAAGGAGTGGTGCGGGATTCGAAAGATCAGGCTTGGGCGATCGAGCAGGTTTTGGACTGTTCGATCGGTTTGGGTTGGCAGTATCAAGGCTTAACCTGGTCACCGATTACGGGTCCGGCGGGCAATATTGAGTTTCTGCTGTGGTTAAGCGAAGCCGAGGGGAGTGCCGTCCCGACGACGGCTGAATTAAAAGCGCTGACGCAGGAGGCTAGAGCTGCGATCGGATGAAACTTGAGAATCGACCTTGAAGCCCATCACAAGATGATATTTGTCAAGAATCAAGCCCACCGTCAGGGGTTAGGGCGCATCCAAGCTATTTGCTAAAACCGATCGACTCCACGAATGTCTCGCATGGCATAGCCCTTTGCGCCTTCGCCACAGGTCTTAGGTGTGGGAAAGAGTTTCGTTGGATTAGCAATGCCTTTTGGGTCGATCGCCTCGCGCACGTAAAGCATGGTTTCAATGTCTGCGGTGGTGAACATGTCGGGCATGTAGCAGCGCTTTTCGGCCCCAATGCCATGCTCTCCTGAAATGCTACCGCCCACGCGAACGCAGAGCTTGAGAATTTCACCGCCAAGTTCTTCGACTTTTTCCAGTTCTCCTGGAACGGCATTGTTATACAAAATCAATGGATGCAGATTGCCGTCACCTGCATGAAATACATTCGCCACCGGATAGCCAAACTCTGTCCCGAGCCGATCGATTTCACCTAATACATATTGCAGTTGCGTACGCGGAATCACGCCATCTTGAACGTAATAGTCAGGGCTAATCTTACCCATGGCGGCAAATGCGGCTTTACGGCCTTTCCACAGCGTGAGCCGATCGTCTGCGTCGGTTGCGATCGTGACATTGCGCGCACCATTGTGTTTGCAAATGGCTTCGATGCGTACGGCACTCGCTGTCGCCTCTACTTCTAAGCCATCCACCTCAATCAATAAAATTGCCGTTGCATCACGGGGATAACAATTGGTTTTAACAACATCTTCTACCGCGTTAATACTAAAGTTATCCATCATTTCAATGCCACCTGGCATAATGCCAGCCCCAATGATATCGGCAACGGTTTTTCCGGCGGCTTCAATGCTGGTGAAGTCAGCCAGTAAAACCTGAATGGATTCCGATGCTTTCGTAATCCGCAATGTCACTTCTGTCGCAATGCCCAATGTGCCTTCAGACCCGACGAATACCCCCGTAAGGTCGTATCCCGGCATTTCTGGCATTTCGCCACCCAGATTTACAATGTCGCCTGTGGGCGTGACGATCGTTAATGCCAAAACATGATTGGTCGTGACGCCATATTTAAGACAGTGGACACCGCCAGAGTTTTCAGCGACGTTGCCACCGATCGAACAAATGATTTGACTCGATGGGTCGGGCGCATAGTAGAAGCCTTCACCGCTGACGGCTTGCGTGACCCAATTGTTAATGACGCCGGGTTCGACGGTGACTAATTGATTTTCGTAGTCGATATGAATGATTTGCCGCATGAGGGCGGTGCTGATGAGGATGCAGTTTTCGATCGGTAGTGCCCCGCCCGATAGACCCGTTCCCGATCCTCGCGCAACGAAGGGCACATTTTGGTCGTGGCAGATCTTGACGACTTGGGCGACTTCTTCAGTGGTGCGTGGCAGCACAACGAGGGCAGGCCGTTGGCGATAGCTGGTTAACCCGTCACACTCATACACCAAAAGCTCTTCGCGACGACGGACAACGCTTCGCGCTCCCACGATCGCCTGAAATTGGTCTGCGATCGACATCCAGTTACGAGTGTCAGATTGAGGAGGAGCTTGAGTGATCATGGCTTGCTGAAACGGTGGTTACTTTCTTCAGTATAGAGCGTTGGATTCGATACAGGCGACATTTTTGGCTGATCCATTTGAATCAAAATTCGATCGGTTAATCGCTCCACAACCCAAATCTGATCTTCTACTGATAGCAATTCCAGTTCTACAATAATTTGCTCTAATGCGATCGTTCGATCGTTGTTCATGATCATCCTCTGATTTTAACCATCCACCAACTGCACACCCGAATGACAAAACTTTGTCACCCAAAACTTTAGCGTCGGGTCGGGGAGTTTGGTTTGCATGGTGAGGGCGATCTCATTTGCTTGTTCTGGAGATTGCGCCAATGCAAATACCGTTGACCCGGAACCCGACATCATGACACCTAAGGAATCAGTTTCTGCAAAGGCATCTCGTAATTGTTGAATCTTTGGGTAGTGGGGCAATACAATTTTTTCCAAATCATTGTGCAATCCGGCTCCGATCGCCGCTGCATCTTTTCGAACGATCGCACTCACCATGGCTCCGGTGCGCAATTGTTTGAGTTTGCGATCGAGTTCTGTTGGGGTTGCAGGATAGGTTTGCCCAAACTGCGATCGATAGGTTTTGTAGGCCCAAGGCGTCGGCACAGGCAAATCCTCATACTTTGCCAATACGGCATATAGATTATCCAATTCTGGCAATGGGTCAATGATCTCCCCACGTCCTGTGCAAAGCGCCGTCCCGCCCGCGACACAGAATGAAATATCCGAACCTAACTCCGCTGCAAGCCCCTGTAATTCTGCCTGCGTCAATCCCAAATCCCAGAGCATGTTAATGCCCACTAGCACCGCTGCACAATCGGCGGACCCGCCCGCTAAACCTGCGCCCATGGGGATACGCTTTTGGAGATCGATCGCAATTCCGCTGTGTTTTTTTGCGATATCCGGAAAGCGTTTTTGCATTAATTCAGCAGCTTTCCAAGCAAGATTGCCGCTGTCAGTGGGGACGTTCAGCCGATGGTCTACGACCGACCTTCGGTCATCGCAGGTCAGCCCAATGCCTGCTTCCTTGCGATCGGCCACTGTCACGGTATCGGCCAAATCAATACTCTGCATTACCATGACCAACTCATGAAAGCCATCGGGCCGATCGCCTGCAATGTGCAATAGTAAATTGATTTTTGCTGGAGCTGTCAGGGTTAGGGAGTGCATAGGAACGTTAAGGGAAATGCTGCGCTATCATATCGTGAAATTTAAGCTAGCGGAATGTTGTGATTAGTCTATGTATAAGAGAATATAAGAATATTCAGCATTTGGGGGCGATCGAGTCATGACCTAGGTATAGGTTGATGCTGTTGCAGGGAACGCGGGATGCGTTGTATCCGTTTGTGGCTGGGTTG
>JANMIS010000829.1:0-4174 GCA_031375925.1 Synechococcales cyanobacterium OTE_70_concoct_197_sub | reverse complement strand
ATCAACGATCGGGATTTATAAAAGTGGAGGGCAGTGAATTCACAAATCGAGCGGGTGGCACCTCCTTCTACATGATCAAAGTTATCCATTGTGATTGATTGTCACAGTTCCACCATGTCCAGCAACACAACGTCGATCGCGCAGATTACGACCAGTTCGATCGCGGTTTCACTGTCATTAGCTTCTACATGAAGTTATTTCTTGACAGCCGCTTAGTTAGCTCGCGTCAATGCCTTCCCACATTTGAGAAAGTGGGATTCTTTGCCCAGAAGTGGCCTGTTGTAGAGCTCTGCGTAAGCTTGCTTTTATCTCTTGCACTGAGGTGTCATCTGGATCTTGCTCAGGTTTCTCTCTCTGCTCAGAATACAGAATAATGACTCGGACAGTCCCTTGAGCCATCAAAGGGACAAGCTCATCAAGGGACAGATTCCCCTCATCATCTATGACACCTGTAACTTCAACTGCCTTCATCATTGTGGCCTCAATCCATCTAAATTAAGAGTAACTGACTCTCGACAGGATTGCATCCCTTTTTTCAGCGAAAATCCAACTCACCTAATCACTCCCATAGAACTCATGCAAGATATTACGGACTTCCTTGATACTGATATCCTCACGATCTGACTTTGAGTAAATTGTCAAAAGTAGTACAGACATTGGTGACTCGACCTGGTAGACCACGCGGTATCCAGCACTTTTGCCCTTCTGAATATCCCGATTCTTAACTCTTGTCTTGAATACAACATAGCTTTCACCGATTCCTGTAAGGCGATCACCAACAAAATTACCTATCTGTAATTCCTGAACTACAACTTGAACATCAGAACGGATATTTCGATAACGCTTTGCCAAATCGCGAAGACCCTGCTGAAATTCGGGAGTTAGATCTACTTGCACAATGGCTGGCTGGCTTTGTGAATCAGATGGAGGACCTATTTCCTGATTAGGGTTTTGTTCACTCTGCATAGTGCTCACTCTGGTTGATAATCTACAGCAATTGTCAACAGAAAAACGCCTAATCGCCTTGCTTCGATCGCTCTCAAATCACGAGGTATCACGACTTGTGCAAGGAAATCAGATCGGAGTGGAAAAGAAAGGGTTAAACCACTAGATGGCATTGTCTCGACCTCCCGTTTTTCCGATTCTTTTGGAGAACTCTTGCTTGCACGTTCTTGAGAGATCAAAGATTTATCTTGATATTGTAAATCCGATCTTGATTAAGCGAATCTTTCTCCGATCTCATCTAGTGAGATAGTTATCTCATTATTTCGTAGCAGATACTACAGTAATTCTAAGCTGCAAGGTCGAATTCTGTCGCTGGGTGGTGGATTTATATTGTCGTCACTGGCAGATTGAAGAGACTTTGAACGGTCAAATAACTTTTGGAAATGGTGAAAATTCGATCGCTGAACTGGCAATGGGCGTCATTCCTGAGTATCGTGGCCAAGGAATTGGGACGGCTTTACTGATGCAGGTGATCAAATCCGCCGAGAAAACCTGTGATGCGGTGTCGCTCAATGTTCGTTCTGACAATCCAGCCGTTGCACTCTATCAACGATCGGGATTTATAAAAGTGGAGGGCAGTGAATTCACAAATCGAGCGGGTGGCACCTCCTTCTACATGATCAAAGTTATCTAGAGATTCTCACAGCCCGATCGGAATTTCTGTAGACAAACTCCAGCACAAAAATTCCGATCGTCCCCCCAGCTAAAATACAATTTCTTCCTTTCCATCCGAAAACTGCACATCCCGAATCTTCCACTCCGATCGCGCCATCAACGTCTCCCGCAGCGCCCCAAACAAACTCATCTGTTCACAGGCCGACATCGAAGCAAAAGGCCGCTTTGCCGCAGGGGGCAATCGCAGCACCACAGTTGCCTTCGACCCTGACTGCGACACCCGATAATCGCTCACAGTAAAATCAGCACTGTTATTACGACTAATCACCGACCCAACGGCTGCCTCTAACGATCGGTCCTTGGGTAAATTTTCAGTCTTCGGCACCAATGCATTACAGGACGCATCCATCCGATAGACCGCCACCGGAACCGTAGAAGCTGAGTTTGCTGCGATCTTAGGCGCTTCCTGCGTGGGTTCTGTTGCTTCAGCCTCTGGTTTAGGCGATGCTTTAGTTTTCAATGCCTCCGTCGAAGGCTTAGCGGAAGGTGTAGCCGACGGAGTGGTTGAGGCGATCGGCTCCGGGGATGTGGAGCTTTGGGACTTCGGCGTACCCGAATTACAGCCCACCAGCATCACAGAAATCACCCCAACGCCAACCAGTCCTTGAACAATACGCTGAATCATCTAAATTTTCCTCACAGGTTCACAAAGCTAACAACTACCCCTTTCCCCTAAATCTACACAGCCGATCGTTATGATTCCAGATAAAGCGGCAATCTAAGAATACAGGCTGCTCACATATCTCACCATCACCATTCCTGACCAACGACAAAATTCTCCAAGATTCTTTGAAAAGTGCTTCCAAGAACATTGTGTATTCAACCCTTCGCGGTTAGCATAGGCGTAGCGGTATATAAAACAATACCGATGTCGCTTTAGAAGACAACCATGGACCAAAGTCCATTGCCCCACAGTAGTACAAATCTTTAACGCCTGGAAGCCTCATTCAATATGCTTCCAGCGCGCGGGAGATGATTTGAGGTGAACCATGCTGACCCACGAAGGACGTTTTACGCTGTCAGAAATTAAGGACTTAAACCGTCTTAAACTTGAACTGATTCAACTACCCCCGATCGACGTAGGCGACTACATTGAAGATCTGCCCACCGATCGGCGGGCGCTGACCTTTCGATTACTCAACAAAGACCAGGCCACTGCTGTCTTTGAGTATTTGGAGCCAGAAGTTCAAGAGGAACTCATCGGTGCGCTCCATGATAGCCAAGTTCGTCAAATCGTCGAAGGCATGCGTCCGGACGATCGCGCTGAACTCTTTGATGAACTCCCCGCTGGGGTTGTCAAACGGCTGATTCGTCAGCTTAGCCCCGTCGAACGTCAAGCCACGGACTTGATTTTGGGCTATTCGGACGGCATGGCGGGCCGGGTGATGACGACCGAGTATGTGCAGTTGCGTGAAGGATTGACCGTCGCAGAAGCGATCGCCAAGATCCGCGCCAATGACCAAGACAAAGAAACCATTTACTATGCCTACGTCACCGATAACAATCGGAAGCTGGTGCGCGTGGTGTCATTGCGGCAATTGTTTTTCTCGTTGCCGACAGCCTACGTGCGAGATATTGCTAGCGATCGGGTCATTAAGGTCACAACCGAAATGCCCCAGGAGGAAGTGGCGGCCATTATGAAACGCTACGATCTGTTGGCGGTTCCGGTGGTCGATCGTGAAGATCGGCTCGTGGGAATTGTCACGATCGATGACATGATGGACGTGCTTGAAGAGGAAGCAACAGAAGACATTCAGCGGATTGCCGGGGTCACAAGCGGCGACGAATCCTCCCTCAGCGCGCCCCTCGAAAAGCTCAGAAACCGTTTGCCTTGGCTACTGGGAATTATGGCGCTCTACATTGGCGCATCAAGTTCTATTTCGCCCTTCCAAGGCACCATTGCAAAAATCCCCGTCCTCGCCGTAATTATGCCGCTCTTTTCAAATACTGGAGGCACCGTAGGCATTCAAGCGCTGACGGTGACGATTCGATCGATCGGACTCGGTGAAATCACGCCGGGAGATACGCGAAAGGTGTTAAAGCAGGAGCTTCTAGCGGGATTGGGGACAGCGCTATCGTTGGGTACGACCATGGTAATTCTGTCATTGATCTGGACGAAGCCAGAAGAGCGCTGGGTGGCCTTTATTGCAGGGGCTGTGATGGCGACGAATTCACTGATTGCGGTGACGTTGGGGACATTGTTACCGATCGGTTTAAAGCGTTTGAAACTTGATCCCGCTTTGATTAGCGGGCCATTGGTGACGACGTTGTTGGATACGATCGGATTTATCTTGTTTTTAACGTTGATTACTTTTAGTTTGAATGTGTTGCATTTGGCGTAGCTGGACTTTGCTAACGCAACGCTTCGCGAACGACTCCGCTCAGTCCTCGCAGTATTCGCTGGGTGAGCGGAGTCGTAGTTTACGTTCGTAAGAACCACCCAAACCCCCACGAAACATCCCCCCTATTGCATCCGATCGATCGTCCGATATTG
>JANMIS010000727.1:0-2372 GCA_031375925.1 Synechococcales cyanobacterium OTE_70_concoct_197_sub | reverse complement strand
GTACAACACAGGTGCCCAGAGGCTACTCAAAATCGCGGAACTTAAAGCTATGATTTGATGATGTTTCCAGATATCCATCAGCGTTCGGGACCCCATCAGGCTAAATTGCAGAGCCATGACGGTCTCAGCAACGACGGCCATGCCGAAGGTCACAAGGGCTACAGAAACAAAGTCTTCATTTAGAAATCGCTGTTTTTGGATTTTCGCGGTCAGAAATCCAACGGCCATCAGGCTCAGGGCATGGGTCGGTTCGCCTTCTGTCATCGCATCTTGTAACAGCCCCAGGACGAGACCTGCACTAATGCCTTGCCAGATCGATCGGCGCAAGCTCCAAGCCACGATCCAAATCAGAAGCCAGTTGGGACAGATTCCTGCAAGGGACATCCCCGGCAATCGCATAGGTAGCAGCATGAGACAAACCCACACCGAGAAGACGGTCAAGATGCCGCCTAAAATCGATCGCAACCCAGGCGATCGGTCAATGGTGTGAAACATCTCCTCAATACGGGGAAACTGCATCATGGCTTGGGGGCGGCAGGGCTAAGCGTTCCAGGTGAGGGGGGAGCCTCGGGGGTGAGGGTCTCAGGTTCGGGGGTGAGGTTAGGGAAGATGGAGGTCCATTCTAGGGCGGCGATCGGCGCAGTCAGTTGAATCACGGCTTCGGGCGCGGGACTTTTACCCATGTCTACAGATTCCACCCGACCGACGGGTAAACCTGCGGGTAATTTTTTGCTAAAAGATGAAGTGACGACAGTATCGCCTCGGCGGACATCGACGTTTTTGTCGAAGAATTCCATGATGACTTGGCTACCTGCCTTTTCTCCGCTTTGACCTTTGATTACGCCTGTGGCACGGGTCCGACTAACGGTGACGCCCACTTGATTAAAAGCATCGCTAAGCAAAATAACTTGGCTAGCATTCTCTGTAACTTTATTCACCCGCCCGACAACCCCACCGGGACTCATGACGACGCTGTTCATCTCGACGCCATCCTTTCTACCACGGCCCAAGATAACGTGGGACCACCAGTGGTCGGCACTGCGGCCAATGACAGGCGCGGGAATACCTTTTGTTTTTTGAGTTTGATTAAATCCTAAAAGTTCTTCAAGGCGCTGGTTCCGATTTTGCAATTCGGTGAGGCGCTGTTGCAGTTCTATGGTCTGGGCGTTTTCGAGTTGGACGGCCCGATCGGGGTTGCCTTGGAACGGTCTTGTAATGAGTTGATAGCTTTCAAGCAGGAAGGCTCCTTGGGTCTGGCGAATCACCAACGCGACTCCGATCGCCGCTCCAGTCCAGAGCGTACGAGTCCCAAAGCGTTCCCACCAGCGGCGTACAGTAAACATAAAATATACAAAATAAACAATGACTCGGGCTTGCGTTGGCGTAGCCTCCCGGAACGGGAATCGGTGTGAAAGCCAGGGCCTGTACCTCAGCCTTCACCTTCGCCCCTAGAGATTCAGGAAAAAATCATCACCAAAATTCCTACCGAGGACGGCTGCTAAACACGCGCTCTAGTTCCTTGAAGTTTTCCAAGACGCGACCTGTGCCGAGTACAACGCAACTTAGCGGATCCGCTGCAACATGGACGACAATGCCTGTTTCGTGGCTGATTAGGGTGTCGAGTCCGCGCAAAAGCGCCCCACCGCCCGCAAGCATAATGCCCCGATCGATGATGTCTGATGCGAGTTCGGGCGGGGTGCGTTCTAGCGTGCGCTTGACGGCATCGACGATCACCGCGAGAGGCTCAGCCATACTTTCCCGGATTTCGGGCGTTTTGATCGTCACCGTCTGGGGAAGACCCGAAAGCAGGTGCAAACCCCGAACTTCCATGGTTTCTTCGTCCATTTCTTTGCTGGGGTAGGCGGATCCAACCGCGATTTTGATTTCTTCGGAAGTTCGTTCCCCAATGACAAGATTGTGAACTTTTTTCATGTATTGCATGATTGATTCACTCAGTTCATCGCCCGCAACCCGAACGGATTCACTCAAAACGGTCCCTTGCAGACTCAACACCGCGACTTCTGTAGTTCCACCGCCAATGTCGATAATCATGTTCCCGGTGGGTTCCTGGACGGGGAGACCCGCACCGATCGCAGCCGCCACAGGTTCGTCAATCAAGTAAACCTCGCGCGCTCCCGCCTGAGTCGCCGCATCCATCACCGCGCGCCGCTCAACCCCAGTCACACCACTAGGAATCCCAATGACCACACGAGGAGAAACCAGTTGACGACCTTCGTGAACTTTAGTAATAAAGTGTTTGAGCATCAACTCGGCCACATCGAAGTCAGCAATCACGCCATCTCGCAAGGGGCGAGAGGCCACAATATTTCCGGGAGTTCGACCGAGCATCCGCTTTGCTTCTTCGCCAACGG
>JANMIS010000719.1:0-3580 GCA_031375925.1 Synechococcales cyanobacterium OTE_70_concoct_197_sub | reverse complement strand
ACTTTGGTCGATTGGCGCTAGAGATGAAGCCGAAAGCAATTGGGTATCGGTATTGGACCTAGACGTGCGCTACAAAAACATCGAATGGGTCAAAACTGTGCGACGCTGGCCGAAAGATATTACGACTGCGTTAGAAAAATTTCTGACGCTTTCTTAATGGGAAATATTGAGACTTCGTAGGGTGTAGGGGCACGGCAGGCCCCTACATTGGCTGGATCATTGAACAGGGTTCGGCAACTCCAAAATTATCGTTCCACTGAAGACCTCGTTGAAGGCGATTCAAGTTTTCGGATAGGCTTTAAACGCCGTATTGAGCAACGTTAACGAGTTCTAAATTGGCATTGCTCGGTCCGCCCTTCGCAGGCCGATAGGACGTATTGCTCGCGCTGTACTGAATCCGAGGCGAGGCATTCTTCAAAACAAAGCCTGAAGTTAACGCATAGGCGCCGATCGTGCCATCACTATCTCGCTGTCCCACCAAGTCTAAAATTCCATCGCCATCCACGTCGGCTAGCGCTTTAATCCGATCGGCAGCAGTCAGCGTGATCACCGTCGTAGATCCAGCCGGATTGTTCAGTTCGCCATTCACCATCGCCCATTTAACGACGATAGAACCAGAAACTTGTTGCCAAATGATACTGTCATTTACATCTGTGCTGACCGTTTTGCCAATCCCTACAACATTCCAGTCGGCGGTCGGGACTTTACCCGTCCAGGCAAATTTAGCCGTTTGCGTTTTTCGGTTAGCGGCAAGCGACCAAGTGGCTACACTAGAATCCAGATCGTTAACCCAGAAGACCTCTCTCGTGGCGGCATTGGCATTAAATTCTCCATCCCCCACGGCTCTCCAACCTGAGGCCCCAACGGACGAGATGACGCCCGAGTTGACAATTGTAGCCCGCGTTCCTCCATTGACTGTAGCAGTTGTAAATGACCAAATTGCCGTATCTCCAGCATTACTCCGCCAGAAAATCCCCGCGCTGTTATTTTCGCCGATCGTATTGGAGGCAAAGTCAATAGTCCAGCCGAGTCCGGGGGCGATCACGGTGCCATCGGAGAGGGTCGCAAAAGCTGAATTTCGATAGGCAAACTGTCGATCGGTTCCGGTGCGAACTTCACCAAAAACGATCGCGACTGCATTGCTTGCTCTATTGGCGAAAATCATATCTTTCACGCCATCTTTATCGACATCAACGTTAGCCGAAATAATCCGCCATTCGGACCCAAAGGAGGGGGTTGATGAATCTGAATTTCGAGTCAGTACGGGCGTATCTCCGGTTAAGGCGGCACTATTAATGTTGTAAGCATTGCCCACAAATCCAAAGCTGACTTGTCCTTTGGTGGGGTCGTAGAATGCGAGATCTAACGGGGACGGTGTAACGACGATCGGAGCCAGACTATCGAGTTTAGTGACAAAGAAATCCGATCCGCCCGTAGAGTTAAGGGTCTGAGGGCCTAAAGTCAAAGAGGTACTGTAAAACTCTCCGGTAATGTAAGAATTGCCTGCATTATCCACCGCTAATCCATAGGCACTGTCAAAGTTATTGCCGCCAAAACTCTTCGCCCAAGATACGTCTCCGGTCGTCCCACTCAGTTTCAAGGCAAAGATATCGGCACTGGTCGTATCGTTCTTGGTTAACGTCGTCGTTCCCAAACTCCAAGTTGCACTGGTGAAATAGCCTGCAAGATAAACATTGCCACTGCCATCGAGTCCAATTCCATTGCCATATTCTTCACCCGAGGACCCTAAGCTCTTCGCCCAAACAACCGAGCCATCAGTATTGTTCAGTTTGACAGCAAAGGCGTTGGTACTGGCGCTTTGGAGTACAGTCGTGTCAAAGTTGGCTGTCGAGCTTTTCAGATATCCTGTTAGATAGGCATTTCCGGTACTATCGACACAAATTGCTTTACCCACATCTTCTCCTGCTCCACCAAACGTCTTACCCCAGATAGGGTTGCCATTGCTGCTATCTAGCTTGATTGCAGCAATTTCCAGATTGCCAAAAATTTCGACGGCACCCGTAATGTAGACGCCTGTGGCAGTTGCTGCGATTCCATATCCAGTATCACTCCCACCTGCCCCGGCGCTTTTAGCCCAAGTCACGTTTCCAGTAGCACCGTCTAATTTAGCCACAAAGGCATCAGTGCCACCCTTTGTTGCGAGGGTGGTGGACCCGAAGGTCGCATCTGATGAAATGGTCGTTCCTGAAGGTGCAAAGCTGGTGTCCCCGAAGTTTCCCGTAATGTAGGCATTGTTGGTGCTGTCTAGCCCGATCGCAAACCCTTGATCAATTCCAGCGCTTCCGAAGTTCTTACCCCAGGTCACACTTCCGTCAGTCCCATTCAGCTTAAGAACGAAGACATCAAAGACTCCATTACTCGTTAACGAAGAAGAAGCGCCCAGTTGCATCGTTCCCTGAAAAGATCCAATGACAAAGACATTTCCCGCACTATCGATGGTGATCCCTTGTCCGACATCGAGGGCTGCACCCGGTAGTACTGGGCTCGATCCCGCGAAGGTCTTAGTCCAGAGGAAGTTCCCAGAGGCGTCTAGCTTGGTCACAAAGGCATCTGCGCTGAGATCCTGAGTGGTAATGTTTGTGCTCCCAAAGGCAATGTTTGAGCCTTGAAGTTTGCCTGTAACGTAGGTGTTGCCTGTCGCATCAACAGCGATCGAATTTCCCGAATCCAGGTCGGCACTTCTCGATCCTCCGGCAGACTTGGCCCAAAGGGCGGATGAGTTGAGAACAGATGGAGAGTTGTTTGTTGTTAACTTGCTTGTTGTTAACTTGTTTGTTGTCAACAGAGAGGCAGCTAGTGAGGCATCAGAACCAAGGGATGAAAGAGTCATGTGACAGATTTCCTCTGAAAGTCTTATAAAAAATTACACCTGAAAATGAAGGCATACACATTAGTTCCTGACCCAGGAAAAATATAGCTTATCCAGAATCAAAAACGCTATGAATAACATCATTTCTTTATCCGTATATTCACTTACGTATTTTTAGTGATAAGTTCGTGAAATATCTCGGTGTTGCAGAACATAGCTGATTTAAGCAAAATTGATCAATTTTGATCAAATAAAAGGGCGATGGGAAGTATCTGAATGTACTTCTCATCGCCCTGATTGAATTATTTCTGAAAGACCTTATTCAAGCAGACTTCTCAGCATCCAAGCATTCTTCTCATGGAGTGTCATGCGTTGGGTTAGGAGGTCAGCGGTGGGTTCATCATGAACTTCTGAGGCGCTGGGGAAGAGCGATCGTGCAGTGCGGACGACAGCTTCTTGACCCTCGACCAAAAGTTGAATCATTTCTGTTGCTTTGGGGACGCCAACAGTCTCGGGAATCGAGGTGAGCTTTGCATATTCGCTGTAGGTGGCAGGTGCAGGATAGCCTAAGGCTCGAATCCGTTCTGCAATTAGGTCTACGGCTAAAGATAGCTCTGTATACTGCGTTTCGAACATCAGATGCAAGGTGTTGAACATTGGTCCTGTGACGTTCCAATGGAAATTGTGAGTTTTGAGGTAAAGGGTGTAGGTGTCTGCGAGGAGACGGGACAGACCTTGGGCAATTTCTTC
>JANMIS010000714.1:0-2120 GCA_031375925.1 Synechococcales cyanobacterium OTE_70_concoct_197_sub | reverse complement strand
CCAAGCCCAGAATCACATGCGTCAATTACTCGTTGACGCAAGTCCATAGAATATGCACGCATTTCATTCCTCCTTGAATTAATGCAATGTATAACACATGTCCTCAACTAGACGCTATACCAGTTATGGCATTGCTCTAGTATGTCGATCGCAGACCGTACTCCCCGGGTAAAAGCGGCTCGCACCGTCGAATGAACAAGCAAAATGAACTGGGCTCTGCAAAAGTCGCGATCGTCACGGGGGCGTCTTCTGGTATTGGCGCGGCCACGGCGAGTCGGTTTGCCGCTGCAGGTTACAAGGTCTACGGAACGAGCCGGCGAGGTCGCCCAGATGCTGATCATTCGTTCGAGATGCGGACTCTGGATGTAACCAAGGACGATTCGGTTACATCCGTCGTTAGCGAAATAATAAGCCGCGAAGGTCGTATCGATCTACTCGTCAATAATGCTGGATTCAGCCTTGCTCCTGCTGGAGCCGAAGAAAGTTCAATTGAGCAAGTCCAGTCGATCTTCAATACGAACTTCTTCGGGATGGTTCGCATGACGCATGCCGTCCTGCCGCACATGCGAAAACAAACAAGTGGTCGCTTCATCAACATTGGCTCCATCGTCGGGTTCCTGCCAGCACCATTTATGGCGTTTTACTCTGCCACTAAGCATGCGGTCGAAGGGTATTCTGAATCGCTCGATCATGAGGTACGGTCATGGGGCATCCGAGCCGTGGTCGTCGAGCCTGCTGGCACGAACACGCCCATTGATGCAAATGCACCAGAAGCCGATTCACAGCTTGATGTGTATCACGATGCTCGAAACATCGTCGGACAGAGGCTAACCGCAATGATCGAGAATGGTGACAGCCCAAGCGAAGTCGCTGAGGTGGTGCTGAAAGCTGCAATCGCGGTCCGACCAAAAGCTCGGTACACAGTGGGAAGTGAGGCAAGAAAGCTTCGATTCCTACGTACGTTCGCGCCCACTGGAATGGTGGACGCCGCTCTACGAAAGCAAATGGGACTCAATACTGTCCCCAAGCGATAAGCCTGATTCAATGCACCTACGTTTCAGGGCCCCAAATTTAAGATCTGACATCATGAAAGCACTCGTACTAAAGCGATATGGAAAAAGCGATCAAATCGTATTCGCTGATATTCCTCGGCCCGTGCCTAAGCCAGACGAAATCCTTGTTCAGGTTCATGCGGCTGGTTTGAATCCGATTGACATCATGATCCCCACAGGATCGTTCAAGCCGATCATCCGATTAAAGCTGCCGATCACGATTGGCAGCGACTTGGCAGGCATTGTGGTCGAGACGGGAAGTCGGGTAGCGCGATTCAAGCCAGGGGATTCTGTTTTCGCGAGTACCTTCGACATCGGAATGGGGGCGCTCGCAGATTTTGTGGTAGTCCCCGAAAGTGTCGCGGCACTCAAGCCAGATAATTTGAATTTTGTGCAAGCCGCCTCAGTTCCTATGGTGGGACTCACATCGTGGCAAGCTTTGAAAGAGCGAACGCATTTAAAGCCGGGCCAAAGAGTATTCATTCCCGCGGGCTCCGGCGGCATAGGCACGTTCGCAATCCAACTTGCAAAGTACCTCGGAGCTAAAGTTGGAACGACAGTCAGCACGGGCAATCAAGAATTGGTTCGTAGCCCCGGTGCCGACGAGATCATTGATTACAAGCAACAACAATTCGAGGATGTTCTCCGAGACTACGATGCCGTGTTGGGAACTGTGAAGGGCGATACGATCGAAAAATCGCTACAGATCCTAAAACCCGGCAGTTCCATCGTCTCGCTCGTTGGACCACCGGATGAAGCGTTTGCTCGCGCTCGTGGCATGAACTTTCTTATGAGATTCGTGTTTGGCTTATTGAGCCGTAAGATTATTCGTCGCGTGAGTAAACGCGGCGTCGCTTATTCATTTCTATTTGTGCACCCAAACGGCGAGCAACTTGCGGAGATCGCCACGATTCTCCAAACCGGCGTTATTTTTCCTGTGATCGACCAGACATTTCCGTTCGAACAAGCGAAAGAGGCTCTCGCTTATTTGGAAAAGGGACGGGCCAAGGGCAAAGTCGTCGTTCAGATGATCTGAACAACGCCAGAGCGATTAGTCGTTGTCAGCAC
>JANMIS010000716.1:0-3307 GCA_031375925.1 Synechococcales cyanobacterium OTE_70_concoct_197_sub | reverse complement strand
CGTGGTGGGTTTTGTCCATGAACTCGTGATTTTAGATACGGGGTCTACCGATCGCACGGTAGAGATTGCCCTGGAATATGGTGCGAAGGTTTCAAAATTTGTTTGGTGTGATGACTTTTCCTTAGCCCGCAACGTTGCGCTCAAGGGCGTTACGGGTGATTGGGTCTTGGTATTAGATGCGGATGAGCGTTTGACTGATGAGATTAAGCCTGAAATTGTGGCAGCGATTCAAAATTCAAACTATCTGGTTATTAATTTGCTTCGCCAAGAAATCGGGGCATTGCAGTCGCCCTATTCACTGGTGTCCCGATTGTTTCGCCGCCATCCTGCGATCGAATTTCGGCGGCCTTATCACGCGATGATTGATGATAGCGTCGAAGCATTATTAAAACGTGAACCGAATTGGAAAGTCGTGAACTTAGCACCGATCGCGCTTTTACATGACGGATATCGTCCTGACCTGATCACGGCCCGAGACAAGTTCACCAAAGCCCGCACCACGATGGAAGGCTTTCTCGCGAAAAATCCCAACGATCCCTATGTTTGTAGCAAACTCGGCGCATTGTATTGTGATTTAGGATTGCTTTCAGAGGGCCAAGCTTTGCTGGAACGGGGACTTGCAGCAGAAACAATTGATGCATCCACCCGTTACGAATTGCATTACCATTTGGCCTCGGTTTATAGCAAAACCCATCAAATTCAAGCGGCTGACGAGCAATTGCAGCTTGCCATTGCTCAACCGATTCCCGATAAATTAAAACTAGGCGCGATCGTTAATTGGGGAGCATTACGCCAAACCCATGGTGATCTCGAAACAGCGGCATGGATTTATAACGAAGCGATCGGCATTGATCCCACCTGTGCAGTTGCCTACGGAAACCTCGGCCTAACACAAAAAGCATTAGGCCAATTTGAATTAGCGATCGACTCCTATCAGCAAGCCATTGCCCTAAACCCGTCCAACCCCGAACATCATCAAAACCTAGGCGTTGTCCTAATGAAACTCAATCGAATTTCTGAGAGTTTGGCATCATTCAAAACCGCGATCGAAATCTACTCAAGCACTAACCCTATAGAAAGTGAACGAATTACACGATCGCTATCTGAAATAGGATTCCAAATCCCATAATCCCATCAAATCACCGCCACATTCTTATGCCAAGCCGTCGCCTGCTCATAAGCATAAGCCGCATGAAAAACCTGATCTTCCCGCAGCACATTCCCCACAATCTGAAGTCCGATCGGCATCCCTTTTGAATCCATTCCACAAGGCAAACTCAAACCGGGCAACCCCGCCATATTCACCGGAATCGTCATCAAATCATCCAAATACATACTCAACGGATCAGCGAGTTTTTCACCTAATTTAAATGCTGTCGTCGGCGAAGTCGGCGATACCAAAACATCCACTTTCTCAAACGCCGCTTCAAAATCCTGCTTAATCAGCGTCCGCACCTTCTGCGCCTTCAAATAATAGGCATCATAGTAGCCCGCCGACAGCGCATAGGTCCCGATCATAATCCGCCGCTTCACCTCAGGCCCAAAGCCCTCCGCCCGCGTTCGCTTGTACATATCCAACAGGTTATCCGCATCCTCTACTCGGCGGCCATAGCGCACCCCATCATACCGAGCCAGGTTTGCAGAGGCCTCACAGGGCGCAATCACGTAGTAAGCACTAATCCCATAGCGAAAACGAGGACAGGAAATATCAATAATCTCAGCTCCAAGCGCCTTCATGGTTTCGATCGCAGCCCGAGTCGCCGCCGCCACTTCCGGATCCAGCCCTTCCCCAAAGGTCTCCTGAATCACCCCAACCTTTTTACCCTTCAAGTCCGTCTTCAAATACTGAGTATAGTCCGGCACTTCAACCTTCAAGCTGGTCGAATCCTTTGCGTCGTAGCCTGCGATCGCCTCCAACAGCAGCGCACTATCTTCCACCGTCGTCGCAAACGGCCCAATCTGATCCAACGACGACGCAAACGCTACCAACCCATAGCGCGACACCAACCCATAGGTCGGCTTCATCCCCACAATTCCACAGAAGGCCGCAGGCTGACGAATGGATCCACCCGTGTCAGACCCAAGTGACACGGGTGCTTCGCCGGCTGACACCGCCGCCGCCGAGCCGCCGGATGAGCCACCGGGAACACAATCGAGGTTCCAAGGATTAGCGGTTTTCTTAAAAGCCGAAGTCTCCGTCGAGCCGCCCATGGCAAACTCGTCCATGTTGGTCTTACCGATCGTCACCATGCCCGCATCAATCAGCTTTTGGCTAACGGTGGACTCATAGGGTGGAATGAAATTTTCGAGAATGCGGGACGCGCAGGTCGTGCGGATATTTTGGGTGCAGATGTTGTCTTTAACGGCGATCGGAATGCCCGCCAATAGCCCAATCTCTTCGCCCGCTGCAATTTTGGCATCCACCGCTTTGGCTTGATCGATCGCATGACTCGCCGTGACCAGCAGGAAGCTATTCACCTGACTATCTACCGCCTGAATGCGATCGAGATAGGCTTGCGTGATTTCCACCGCCGATCGTTCTTTTTTGACCAACTGAGCGTGCAATTCCCGAATGGATGCCATGAACCTTGTCCTCTAAACTTCTTTCCGATGCGCGTTCCAGCATTCCAGTATAGTAGAAGCCTGCACGCCTGAATGGACAAGTTTGAATGACCCAGTTTTTATCACTAACGCCTAACAAAAAATCGATTTGCAGGATTCGATCGGCTTCAGTTTTACAGAGGAAATTGCTATGATGACACAAGAAATCATAGATGCCTGTGCTTCAACCATGGACTTTACCTCTGCGCTCCCTGTTTTTTTGATTACGCTACGGGAAGGTGTAGAAGCGGCTCTGGTCGTGGGGATTGTCCTCGCCTGTCTCGCAAAAGCAAATGCCTCTCACCTGAATGGTGCCGCCTATCGAGGCATTGCAGCGGGGGTGGCGTTAAGTTTACTGCTAGGTGCGATCGTCACTTGGAGTTTTCAACGATTAGGACTCTCTACTTGGGTCTATGCGCCTGCCCTGAAACAAGCCTCACAGGGCGTCATTGCCGTTATTGCGATCGTCTTACTGACGTGGATGTTGATATGGATGACACAGCAAGCTAAAGGTCTAAAAGCAGAGGTTGAGAATTCTGTGCAATCTGCTATGGGTGACAGTACAGGATGGGGAATTTTTAGTTTGGTTTTTGTGGCTGTTTTGCGTGAAGGCATTGAAACAGTATTGTTCATTGGGGCGCAGGTTAATCAGGGCTGGATTCCGCTCATGGGCGCGATTGCAGGGCTGGTCGGTGCAACTGGAATT
>JANMIS010000648.1:0-3533 GCA_031375925.1 Synechococcales cyanobacterium OTE_70_concoct_197_sub | reverse complement strand
GCGGCAAAGCCCTTTGTGAAGACCTTGGCCGCGACTTCGGCGGAGAACCGTACGAAGGGGGTTGGGGTTTTGGCTAAGCAGGCGAAGAGTTATTTGTCTTATAGGTTTAATAAACCCAGTGGTGCTGAGGTGGCGATCGCCCGTTTTGAAGAGCGTCTAGTCCAGGGTGAAGTAGCCGTGCAAGTGCGGTCAGTGGAGGGCGATCGGGCCTTGAAGCTGCTGAATTTGACCATGAAGGCGGTGCTGTATGCCTGTATTACAGGTTTCTCTGGGTTGATTGGGGCAGTGTTGCTGCTGGGAACTTATAAGAGTTGGGCGATCGTCGCTTTTGTGGTGGCGAGTGTTTTTGGGGTTGTGCTGTTGAGACAGTTGGTGCGCCTAGTGGTGCGATCGAAGCTTGATCGGTTAGCTGGGAATTGAATTTTGTCAATCTGATATTAACGAGAATATTTCTCAACACTTTCTAAAAAGGGAGCCTCAATGAGGCTCCCTTCTTCATTTCACTAGACCATCAAATAATTTACACAATTATTTAGAAGATGGTGTTTTTGGCATGGTCTTGGGAGTTGTCTTGGGAGTTGTCATCGGCATTTCTGCGGGCATGGTGGTGGGTGCGATCGTAGATTTGCTGGAGGACTTGCTGGTTGAGGTTTTTTCAGGAGGCATCAAAACGGTGTCGATAACGTGGATAACGCCATTGCTCGCAGCAACATCAACGCCTGTGACCTTTGATTTGTTCAGCATGACATCCGTTTTGCCAACTACGACATTGAGGGTACTTCCTTCAACGGTGGCGACTTTGCCCGACTTAAGGCTGGTGGAAGGCACTCTGCCAGAGACGACGTGATAGGTCAGGATGCGGACGAGTTCTGCTTTGTTCTCAGGTTTGAGGAGCATCTCAACTTTTCCTTTTGGCAGTTTGTCAAAAGCGGCATCGGTGGGAGCAAAAACCGTGAATGGACCATCACTTTTGAGGACCTCGATCAAGTCAGCGGCTTGCAGCGCTGCGGTGAGGGTCTTGAAGGAGCCACTTGCTGCTGCAACATCCACAATGGTGTTGCTAACCGCTTTGGTAGGCTTCATCGGTGTCGCTTCCACGGGTTCACCGATCGGTTCGATCGGTGCCTTTGGCATCGGCATCGGACTAGGAATGCTGATGGGCGTTGGCATAGGCGTTGGCATGGGAGTCGTCGCTGGAACGGGAGCTTCAACCGATCGGACTAGAGTTGGGACCGCTAGTGCTCCTAGGGTCAGCAAACTTGTGAGCGTGATTTTTTTTAGCAAAGGCGTTGTAAATTGCATGGATGGGAGTTCCAAATAGGTAAGATGTGCTTCGATCGCGACCCGAAATCGTAAGACATGAAGCTGTAAGCAAGGCATGTCAAGAATTTGTCGGGTTGCTGTGTGTAAAAGACGATCGTTCTGTAATTTTGTTCCCCGTTGTTTTGGATTAATTTTAAATAATTAGTGAGACCCGCACTGTCATTGGTGAAAACATTGGTGAAAATTGCCATAATTGAATTTTAAGGATGGCTTGATGACAGCTTGATGGTCAAGGTACGATGCCTAAAAATAGAGGAGCAAGAGTGATAAATGATACCTTAACGAGGTTTTGTAAGTTTTAACTAATTTTATTTCTAGATTTATTATTTTAAGTAAATTCGATTTGAATTTGTGGTCTTAAGGGCTTGACAGTCAACTTCTCTATAAATAGGTAGATTTTTAACCTAAAAATTTCCTGGATATTGTTGGCAATTTCATAGATATTTTTTAGTTTTTTGCTCAACGATATTTTTATAAATTTACTGCGATTTAAAAGTTTTCAAGCTGATTTGACTGGAGTTATTAACCTGTTTAACTCCATTCCTCTTGAATAGAAGTAGTGAGGTACCATCGACCTCCGGTTACCAAGCTGTTGCTCAATGGACTAGGGATTCTTTGGGTTGCTGGGCCATCTCGACAAAACGGCTGACACGGTTGGGATCGATCGCGTTTTCGCGTTTGCCTTGGCGCTTGAGAGAACTGGAGACAATGATGCCGTCGGAAATTTTGATAAATTGTGCCGCATTTTCCCAGTCGGCTCCACTGCCAACTAGCACTGGGGTGTCGCCTGCGGCGGCTTTGGCGAGTTTGAGTTGGTCCACATCTGGCGGATATCCGGTGGCTGACCCTGAGATGATCACCGCATCCGCCAGACCCCGATCGATCGTGTCATGAATCGCCGTCGTCAAATCTGAGGTGCTCAATGGCTGCGCATGTTTGACTAAGACATCGGCAAAAATTTTGACATCGCTGCCGAGTTCGCGGCGATACCGCATGAGTTCGTGGGCGCGGCCTTCGATAATGCCTTGGTCTGTTACCATGGCTCCGCTCCAGACGTTGACCCTGACAAATTGCGCTTGGGTACAGGTGGCAATGGCGATCGCACTTCTGGCATCGTTACGGAGAACATTCAGGCCAATGGGTAAAGCGACTAGATTCTGCAAGCGCTGGACTGCGATCGTCATGGCGCTGACCACCGCAGGATCCACCTGATCTTTGGGAAAAGGCGCATCAAAAAAATTCTCAACAATAATCCCGTCTACGCCGCCCGAGGCTAGAGCCGTCGCTTCCTGTTCTGCGCGATCGAGGACGGCTTGCAGATTGCCACCCCATCGGGGAGAGGTGGGTAATGGCAGCAAATGCACGACTCCGATGATGGGCGTCTGGGTTTTGAAAATCTGTTTTAGGTCCACGGGAATTTAACTCGGAATGGGATAACGACGATCGGCATTTTTCGGCAGAACTTATCTTACCGAAAAACGATCGTTGGTTTATCTTGAGATAGATGGGTTAGAGAGATTTCGAGGATTTATGCTGCTTCACCTTTCAACGTGGCAAGAGGTTGAGTCTTATCTTGAGACTTCAAAGGGGATTATTTTGCCGATCGGCTCAACAGAGCAACATGGTCCCAATGGCCTGATCGGGACCGATGCCATCTGTGCGGAGGCGATCGCGAAGGGCGTCGGCGAGAAGACGGGAGCGATCGTCGGTCCAACGATTAATGTGGGGATGGCGCTTCACCATACGGCGTTTCCCGGCAGCATGAGCTTGAAGCCCAGCACGATGATTTTGGTGTTGCGGGACTATGTGACGACGTTATCAAAAGCGGGATTTCGCAAGTTTTTCTTTATCAATGGCCACGGTGGGAATATTGCGGTAATGAAAGCGGCGTTTTCTGAATGCTATGAGCATTTGGCAGAGATGCGCCTAGAAGAAGCCGACCAAGTGCAATGCGTGGTTAGCAATTGGTTTATGGGCGGTGGCGTGTATCGGCTTGCGAAGGAGCTATATGGGGATGCCGAGGGGTCCCATGCGACACCGAGTGAGGTGGCGCTGACGCAGTATGTCTATCCGGAGTCGATTAAGTCGGTGAAGTTTGAGCCGAGTGCGCCAAGTGGCCACAAGATTTACAGCGCGGTGGATTTCCGTCGGCGCTATCCTGATGGCCGTATGGGGTCTAATCCCGCGCTGGCCACTCCGGAACATGGAAA
>JANMIS010000638.1:0-1233 GCA_031375925.1 Synechococcales cyanobacterium OTE_70_concoct_197_sub | reverse complement strand
TCACGCCGAAGCCCCCAGCCCCTCTCCCTGAGGAGAGGGATTTAGGGTGAGGGCTAACCTAAGCCGTACACTACTAGATATAAGCCACGATCTCTTCCGTCGCAAACCGAACTTTAGGCTTATCCGCGTACTTATCATCCGCCGATCGGTAGCCCGCAGGACAAACCACCACCGCCGAATAACCCAAAGCCGTCAAGCCCAAAATCTCGTCATACTTCGGAGCCATAAAACCCTCGATCGGGCAGGTATCAATGCCAATCATGGCCGCAGTCGTCATGTATTGACCCAATGCCAAATACACCTGACGCGCTGACCAATCATTCAGGTTTGCATTGTGCTTCATGAATCCCTTGATCATTCCAGCATAGCCCGCAAGCGACTCAACCGGAGTGCCATGGACTTCTGCCTGACGAGCAATGTAGCGATCGACATCGGCTTCATTAACGTCTTTTTTGATTGCCAACACCACCAAATGAGATGCATCGACCACTTGAGTTTGTTTCCAAGAATGCTCCAAAAGCTGCGATCGAATCTCAGGATTTTTCACCACAAAGAACTTCCAAGGCTGCAACCCAAAGGACGAAGGAGCCAAAACCAAACTTTGCTCCAGCACCTTCCACACCTCATCAGGAATGACTTTTGAAGGGTCGAATTTTTTCACGGCGTAACGCCACTGCAATTGTTGCATCGCCGTTTCAGAAGAAAGCAGAACGTCTGACATAGAACCAACCTCAAATTCTGTAAAAAGACCCAAGTACTACGATACAAGGCATTCCCTCTTTCGCAATGGTTTTGTGGATAGATTTTAGGACAATTCCACAACAGGCTCGTCTTCTAATAGTGTGCGAGATGTCAATAAGTCCCGCACTGTCAGACGTAAAAATCGCTTTTTATCAACCTTAAATTCCACTTTAATCCGATCGCGCCCTGGTGTCCCCAGTGGATCAAGCTCTGCAATCCCGCGCGCGCCCTCTTTGTCATTGAGCGGCTGCACGTTTAATTGACTTGTGGCTAGATTTCGAGTCAGAAGCCGATCGCCGTCAAAATACACCTCAGTTTGATTGCTACTGTCAGCCAATTCGCCAATGATAAGTTCAATGCTGGGCTGATTATCAAGGGAAGCGCTGAGCGTAAGTTCTACGGGTTTTTCCATGGGGTAGGGCTGGCCTGTTTTGATGATGGGGTGCCAGTTGTGAGCGTTCAGCCTGCGATCCCAATAGCGAATGCCGTAGC
>JANMIS010000594.1:0-6582 GCA_031375925.1 Synechococcales cyanobacterium OTE_70_concoct_197_sub | reverse complement strand
AGGGCGTAGGCTTGGCCTTCAGAGGTGGATTTTTCCTCGGCTTCCCAGTCGATGACTCGACCGTCACCTTGGATAAATCCACCTCTGAAGGCCAAGCCTACGCCCTTTGGCGATCGGTTCTCATGGACGATGTGGACACCTTTGAACGATCTCTGCGCTGGGCTGAATCCAACCTCCAGCGCAAAGATGCTCAAGGTAAGCCAACCGACAGCCTCTGGGCTTGGAAATGGGGTAAAAATCCCAGTGGGCAATGGATTCAGCTTGATCCTAACTTCGCTAGTGATGCCGACATTGATGCTTGTTTTGCTTTGATCCTAGCCAGTAAAAAGTGGAACCGCAGCGACTATCTCACCCTAGCTAAAACCAAGCTCAAAGACCTGTGGGATCGCTCCACCGTCGAAGTAAAGTCAAAGCGCTATCTGATCCCTGGACCGACGATCGCCTTTCGCAAAGGCAATATTCTGACGCTCAATCCGTCCTATCTCGCACCCTATGCCTTTCGGTTGTTTGCGCAGGTAGATGGCGATCGGGACTGGATGGGATTGGTCGATAGCAGCTATGAGATTTTGGAGCAATCTGTTTCTCTATCCCAAGCTGGACTTCCGAGTGATTGGGTTAACTTTAACTCTGAATCAGGGAAATATAGTGCATTAGAGTCTGGGGGTGCGCTTTCCAGCCATTACGGATTCGATGCAAGTCGGGTTTGGTGGCGCGTGAGTTTGGATTTTGCTCTCTTCAATGACACAAGAGCGTTGACTTACCTTCGAACCCATTTGAAGGATATTGAGCAACGTTGGCAAAATAAGCGCAAAATTCCGGCACAAATCGATCTAAGCGGTCAACCCAAAGTCGATTATGATTCAACTTCTCAGTACGGAATGCTGTACCTCGCTTTTGCACAGTTAGGCAGTCCCATCGCCCAGGAAATCTACCAGCAAAAACTTATGCCTAGCTATCGAAACGGCTTTTGGGATAACGATCGGGCCTACTACACCCAAAACCTGGCCTGGTTTGGGATTTCCCCGATTCAAGACCTAGCCGCAGCCATGGCGAGCTTTTTCCCAGAGAGTCGCCCCGCTCAAAAGCCCTAGCCCAAAAGCCCTAGACTGCCTTTCTACACTAAAATCTCAGCGAATTAATTCTTGTTATGAAAACGCGCAACTCACGACTTCTCTCTACTTTTCACAAGCTACGAGCCTCTGCTTCTCGCCTGACAGGTGGCCTATCTAGGGCCTTGCTATTGAGTGCCCTCGGTTTAGCGACAGGGCTTGTGATTGTGCTGTCCCAGGGCGATGCTCGTCAAGTTGCGGTCAGTCAGGGCCTTCAGCAGCAAGAAGACCAAGTAATTCGTAAATTTGATCTGCCCCCTGCGCCGGAACCCGCTGCCCCTGCGCCGGAACCCTTACCCGAACCTGTCGCGCCGGAACCTGCCGCGCCGGAACCTACAGCGCCGGAACCTACCCAAAACAACGCTGCACCCCAACCAAACGCGCAACCTAGCCCTCAAGCCAGCCCTCAACCTAGTCCTTCAAGTTCACCAAATCCCTCGAAGACGACTGAAAGCCCTAAGGATCCCCTGAGACAAGTGGGCGAAGTTGCAACAGGTCCTCAGAGCCAATATCTGTTGGAATTCAATCGTAGTCCTGCGATCGGCAACCGTTTTCGCCTTGAAGGCATCAACGCAGAATCTCGGATTGGATTTCCTCGTCCCCGCTCTTGGTCGGTTAATGGCGCAAGGGCGATCGTCCGATTCCAGCATTCTCCAAATTTGATTGCCAGCAAATCTAACTTAATTGTTCGAGTTAACGACACCAGCATTGGCAGCGTTCCTTTGAACCTGAAAGACGCTCAAATTGGCGAAGCCGTCATTAATATTCCGCCGGGTCTGCTGCAAGACTTCAACGAAATCACCCTCGTCGCCCAGCAATCCAATTCCCAAACCTGTACCAATCCCGACGACAAGGCCCTCTGGACCGAAGTTCTCCCCGACTCCAAAATCCTACTCGACTATCGGACTAAAAATCTCCCCCTAGATTTTGCCCGCTTTCCCTACCCGTTCTTCGATAATCAAGCTCTAGATAGCAATCGGATGAACTACCTTACTCCGACCCAAGCTAGTGGTGAATGGCTGACGGCGGCGAGTCGATTTCAGACGTATCTAGGCCGAGTTCACGACTTTCGCCCGATGGAAACTCGACTTGTTAAAGACCTGAAATCTAACCAGTGGAACGATCGCACCATTGTGATCGGCACCCCCGACGAGCAACCTGCTCTAAAAAGTCTCAAATTGCCTTTGGCGCTCAACACCGGGAAATTTTTAGACGGGAACAAAAATGCACTCCCTGGTGATGTCGGCATCCTGATGATCACCACCGCCACCGCAGGTGGACCGCCTATTTTGATCATTTCCGGCAACTCTCCAGAAGGCGTCGCCAAAGCCACCCAGTTCCTCGTCCAAACCGAAAGCGCAAAAATCGGCACTGGGCAATTTGTCCTCGTTACCAGTGACAAAAATATTGAAGTGAATTCTCCCGGCAAACGAGAATGGCAGCGCTTTATTCCAGGTGACAATAAATTCGAGCTATCACGACTTCTAGGAAATGATAACAAGCCCTTCCAGGATGTCACTGTAAGAGGCGTTTCGGCCCCGCGCGTTGAGTTCCCATTCCGTGCTTTGCCCGATGACCAGTTCATTCGCGGCAACACCATGACGTTGAAATATAGCCACAGTGCCAATATTGACACGCGAAAATCTACGGTTTCGGTCTTTATTGACAATATCGGGGTCGGTAGTAAAAAGCTCACCAACGAAAATGGAGCGACCAATGAGTCCTTCTCTTTGGATCTGCCTGCCAACTTAATCAAGCCTAATTCGCGCATTGGGGTGGATTTTAAACTGGTCCCACGCAACCCAGAGCAATGCGGTCCTACCACCGACCAGCAGCTTTGGGGAACGGTGCAGAAGGATACCAACTTCAACCTAAACCGCGAAATTGCCGTTCAGCTTCCTGACTTAAAACTCGCTACCGTGGGCTATCCCTTCGCCGGACCTCAAGATCTATCTCGGACCGCGATCGTCCTCCCTGATAAACCCACGGACACGGACATCATGACCCTGATGAAGTTCAGCGAACGCATGGGCCGCCTGACCCCCATGGATCGCAATCCCCAAAACAACACCGTCAAACACAACGTCTTTCTCACTGCCGCGCTGCCCCAAGACGTTAAGGAATCCAAGCATCTCGTGGCGATCGGCACTCGCGATCGGTTCCCTTTGCCGGAAGTCTTCCAAGAAAAGAGCGGATTCCAACTGCTCGAATCCCTCACGCGCGGATTCAAACAAACCAAAATCCAAAACTTCTCTGACAATGGCGGCGTTATCAAGAGCATTCTATCCCCCTGGTGGAAAGCAAAATCCGGTGACAACGACCAGCGGGTAGTCCTGGCTTTAGCCGCTCAGACTGAAGCGGGAATGCGGCAGGTTCAGGATGTGTTAAGCAACGATTCCTGGTTCTCTCAACTGCAAAATGATACGGTCTTAGTCTCAGCCAATAAGAACGCCTCCCCCTTCGATAGCAATGCCTATCAATTCCAATTTTTAGAACAGTCCGATCGGACCAGTTCTGAAAACCTCAATCTGCTCAGCAAAATGAGGCGCTTCTTCCAGAATAATTGGTGGCTATTGCCAACGGGCATTATCGCCCTGTCTATTCTGCTGTATGGTATCGCACAACTTTATCTCAAGCGTGTTTCGGGAGAGTCTAACTAATGAATCAATCCACTGAGTCTACTCCGCCCCGCAAGAAGTACGCCCCGACCAAAAGTGCTCGCGTCATTTCTGGGATGGTGGATTTTATTCCTAATTTGTTCGATCGGTTCTTTGCGAAATTTGGTCAAAGACAACTCGTTCTTTTAATGGTCTTTATTTTCTTATTGTCTATTCCCCTCATTATCACCCCGTTGACAGTATTCCAACAGGGTTCGATCGCCGCTTTCTTAATCGTGATTGCTTGGGGCGTGACAGAACTTGAAAAGCGTCAAAACAATGCCAACACGAGTGAATACTTCCACCTGTTTCTCGTATGGTTGAGCTTAATTACCACGTTTCGGTATTTGTATTACCGGACCAATTACACGCTTAATTTAACAGGCGGATGGATTGATGCATTCTTTAGCGTCATTCTCTATATGGCTGAGCTGTATGCAATCTTAACCATGGCGCTGTCGTTCTTTCAGACGCTGCGCTTGAAGGATCGTAAATCCATTGATTTGAGTGGCATTCCTGATGAGCAATTGCCGATCGTCGATATCTACATCCCAACCTACAACGAAGATGTGGAAATTGTCCGCAAAACAGTCCTAGGCGCAGTCGCCGTCGAATATCCGCGCAAAAATGTCTATATCCTCGATGACGGACGGGCTGAGAAATACCGCACCCGCCGAGAAGAACTTCGCCAAATGTGCGCGGAGCTTGGGGTTCAGATGTTGGTGCGGGATAACAACGACCATGCAAAAGCAGGTAATATCAATACCGCGCTCCCGAAGACTCCGGGCGAATTTGTATTGATTTTGGACTGCGACCATATCCCGACTCGGACTATTCTCAAAGAGACGATCGGCTTCTTCCAGAACCCCAAAGTCTCACTCGTTCAAACCCCACACTGGTTTTATAATCCCGATCCATTTGAGCGCAACCTTCAGACGGGCGGCACGATTCCGGTTGGTAATGAATTGTTTTATAAAGTGCTTCAGAAGGGGAATGACTTCTGGAATGCGGCTTTCTTTTGTGGATCAGCGGCGATCGTTCGTAAGACGCATTTGCTAGAAATCGGTGGCATTGCCGTTGAGACGGTGACGGAAGATTGTCATACGGCGTTGCGATTGCATTCTAAAGGCTATGAATCGGTCTATTACGACAAGATCATGGTGGCGGGACTTGCGCCGGAAATGTTCTCCGCTTATGTCGGTCAGCAGGTGCGTTGGGCGCGGGGAATGGCGCAAATCTTGAGATTGGAAAATCCAATGTTTAACCGCAAACTCAAGCTCACGATTCCTCAACGGATTTGTTATTTTAGTGCAACTTCTCACTTCTTCTTTGGCTTTCCGCGTTTGATGTATGCGATCGCCCCGGCATTGTTTTTGGTATTCGGGATTAATCCTATTCGTGGTTTGGGATTAGAAACCTTGGCTTATGCATTGCCGCACATTGTGGTTGCGACTTATGCCAACTTTATTACCTACAAGCACGTTCGATTCTCGTTCTGGAATGAGATTTACGAATTCGCGATGTCTTTTCATGCTGGGGTCGTCACCCTTATGGCATTGATAAATCCGAAATTGGGTTCGTTCAATGTGACCGATAAAGGGATGAATGTATACAAGCGAAGTTTTGACTGGGAATCCTCGAAAGGCCTGGTTTTCTCGGGTGCTTTGGTATTCGCGTCGATTCTGTCAGTGCCTTTTTGGTTGATTTTTCAGCCGGAAGCGTCGGAAGCGGTATTGGTGAACTTGGCTTGGAGTTTCTTTAACTTTGTGTTGATTGTGGCATCGATTTTGGTGGCTTTTGAGCAGCCACAATTGCGTAGATCTCATCGACTCGATCGTAAGCTAAGTGCCGTCATCTACAGCCAAGAAGATACGCTTAAAGGTACGACGCTCAACGTGAGTGAAACAGGCTGTCAAGTGATTTTGGAATCTTGGACTAACTTGCTGGACGAAGTGGAAATTGAATTGATCGGGGACTTCGGCGCTAGGGCTTTCTTAAAAAGCAAGGTGGTCCGAGCTGTCCCATTGAATGACACACAGCTTTCTGTCACCCTGGACTTCATTGCTCCGACGAGAGCGCAGATAGATGCCTTAACTGTGGTGATCTATTCTGATGTGCGTGAATGGTATTCTCAAAACCGTCAAAATTCGGATGACCCGATCGGTTCGCTGAAATTTATCACGACCAGTTTGGGACGTGCTTTCCAAGTGCTTAATCCTGAATATAACAAAATGCGTCTTCGCAAACCCATTACGGCCTATGCGCAATTGTATTGGAAGGGGAGTTATTATCGTGCTGCTGCGGTGGAAATCGGAAATCGCAGTTTGCGCTTAGAACTCGAATCCAGTTCGTTTCCTGAAGTGGAAGAATTTCGAAAAACCCAGCCATTGGTGGGTCTTTTGCTGAGCCAAGATATGAGTGAAACAACACCGCGCCGGTTATTGGCTCAGGTCAATCGATTGGAGACTGGGGGAAGTATGTTGTTCATTGAACTAGAGTTTCCTGAACAAATTATGGAACGTCAAGAAACTAAGATTCGTCAGTTGGTGAAATATCTGAATTAAAATAGGATCAAATCTTCGCATCACACCGATCGCAGTGACCGCAAGGCTTCATCAATTCCTGACGTCCAAAAAACTGTTGAATATAATTCCAGCGACAGCCTCTGTGATTTAGATATTCTTCCACTTCCGATCGCTTTGGCACCATCTTTAGTAATTCCGAACTCGATCGCAGTTTCACCTGTTGATGCAATCGCTCGATCGAATGCTTCCAGGTTGCCTGATCTAATGGGTCGAGCCATCCCGATCGTTCAC
>JANMIS010000566.1:0-1983 GCA_031375925.1 Synechococcales cyanobacterium OTE_70_concoct_197_sub | reverse complement strand
GAGTTGACGAGCTTCGTACGCATCCCTTTGACGCGTGTTCTGCGCCATTTTTTCCTGTTGCCACAATAAAATGGCAATCGAACCTGCTGTAACCACGAAAATCGCAGCCACCAAGGTTGCAACCTCGGGGTGTCTACAGACAATTCGAATGGCTCGCTCCGCAATGGATACGCGTCTCGCTGCGATCGGTCGGTGATCAAGAAATCGAGACAAATCATCGGACAAGGCTGCTGCGGATGGGTATCGGTTTGTCGGCTTCTTACGAAGGCACTTGAGGCAAATGGTTTCGAGGTCTCGCGATACATGTTTGTCGATTTTGGACGGGTTAACCGGATCGCGGTTTGAGATTTGCTCGAGAGTCGCGGCGGGAGTCGCTCCGTGAAACGGTAGTTTTTTGGTAAGTAACTCGTACAAAATCACTCCCAGTGAATAGACATCCGTTGTCGGCCCTACCGATTTCCCCGCTCCAGCCGCTTGTTCTGGCGACATGTAACATGGAGTTCCAATCAGCGCGCCCGTTTTTGTCTGAAAATGGGTAGTGTCGTCACTGCGTTTTGCTAACCCAAAGTCGACGATTTTGGGTGTTAGGTTGTCCGAGAGAAGAACATTGGCGGGCTTCAGGTCACGGTGAATGATGCCTCGACCATGTGCATAGTGCATCGCATCCGCTAGCGCCTTGATCAGTGAGGCAATCTCGTGATTGGACCACGACCGCCTCGGAAGCTGCGTGTCCAACGCCCCGCCCTGCACATACTCCATCGATAGAAACGGGCGATTGCCTTGTCGCCCAACTTCGTGGACTCGCACAATATTGGGGTGATCAAGTGACGCGACGGATTCGGCCTCGCGTTGAAATCGGATATGGTCGTCTGGCCTAGACGTAAGTGTTTGTATGACCTTGACAGCGACGATCCGGCCGAGCCCCTTCTGCCGGGCGCGATAGACAACGCCCATTCCACCGCGGCCAATCTCTTCCAACAGCTCGTAGTTACCGAAATCCTCCAAAACCGATTCGCGACAAACTTCCGTACCCCCAGAGGCAGAAACTGGCTCGGCCGTGGACGAAATCTGGCTTTGTTGCGGCCGTAATGTATCGTCAGCTTGAACCGCCCCGGACTCGGAAAGGAAATCGTGCAATTTCAATAAACGTTCTAAACGGACTCGATGATCGGGGTACCGGCCTAACCATTCTTCCGAGTCAGGGCGTCGGCCAGCATCGTCGAGCGAAGTGTACTCTGAGTACATGACTTCAATTGCCGCTTCTTCGTCGGAGGCGATTTCGGGGTATCGGGTTAGCACTAATTGGGCTGCGTTGTCGTGTCCGGACCGAACCGCGTCTTCCACTTCGACGCATGCCTTTCGCAAGTTTTGCTCACTACTTTGGCTTTTGGAGACGTTGCCCATGATTGCTTTGCAGAGATGCGTTAAGTTGTTTGTGCTGTCGGGTAGACTCCGGTCCACCTTGTTTCGCGATACAATACTGCCCTATTGTAAACAGAAATCCTATCACCAGATTCTCGTAGTCGATCCAATGGTCTCATCCAACGATTTCGATTTGTTACTGCTAGCGGCCCGATCGGGTGACTCCGAAGCACTGGAAAAACTTGTAGCCCAATACGAACCGGAGCTTCGAATCGTCGCGAGACTGCGATTGGGGGCGGCTCTGCGTCCCCATTTGGATTCGATCGATTTGGTCCAATCGGTTCACCGGAGCCTTTTAATCGGTTTGCGTGCGGATCGCTTCGACATATCTTCACCGGAAAGGTTGATCGCATTGGCGCTGACCATTGTTCGTCGAAAAGTAGCAAAACACTGGCGGCATTTGAAACGGCAGCAGCGACTTTCCGGAGTCGAGGATGGGACCGAGGATTTAGTGGACACTTTGCTCGCACTCCAATCAAGCGAACCGACTGTATCGGAGGGCACTGAGCTTCGCGATCACTTAAGACGATTGATGTTGGAACTCGATCCCATCGAGAAGCA
>JANMIS010000542.1:0-3403 GCA_031375925.1 Synechococcales cyanobacterium OTE_70_concoct_197_sub | reverse complement strand
CCGGAGTCAGTCTGGGGTGCATTTTGTTCGAGCTAGGAATGTGACGGTGTTAACGGTGTATTAGGATTTACGTGTTCGACTCTTTAAACAAGAGCTACGCTGAAAAGGTTGTGAGTAGAGAACAATCATGAAATTACGAGTCAAGATTTGCGGCATTATGCAGCCGGAGCAGGGAAAGGCGATCGCAGCCTTAGGTGCTAATTCTATTGGGTTTATTTGCGTTAAAGCATCGCCGCGCTATGTGACCCCAGAGCAGATCAAGGCTTGCGCAGAGGTTTTGCCTGTGGGCTGCGATCGGGTAGGAGTATTCATGGATGCAGAAATAGAGACTATTGTGACGATAGTTCAAGCTTCGGGGTTGACCAGTATTCAACTTCATGGAATGGAAGGTACTGAGTATTGTCAGACATTACGATCGGCTTTAATAAATTCAAATTTAGAACACATTGAACTGATTAAAGCATTTCGAGTAAAGTCAGAGGAGACGTTGAAATTAACCAAACAATATGAATCAGTCGTGGATTGGTTATTGCTGGATGCTTATCATCCCAGTATGGGCGGTGGGACGGGGCTGACATTGGACTGGCGATCGTTGGCGCAATTCAGGTGCGATCGTTCTTGGCTGTTAGCAGGGGGATTGACACCGGACAATGTGGTCGAGGCATTAGGAACCATTTCGCCTCAGGGGATTGATTTGTCCAGCGGGGTGGAGCGGAGTCCCGGTGATAAAGATATGAGTAAAGTGAGTCAGTTATTTGAAGCTTTGCGTTTGAGATAGCTAAAGTTCAATGGTGTCAGCCAGCACTCGAAGCGCCAGCGCTCTGACTTGGCTTAATGCTTCTTCGCGACTATTTCATAGACCATTACGCCAGGAATAGCTGCAACCTCTGCAATCCATCGTCCATCATCTTCCTGTTCAAGGTCGATCGTGAGATTCATTAGTTACTCCCTATAAAACCTGCTGTTCTTATCCTAGCGACAAAGTGCCGTAGCGATCGTAAATTCATAAATAGCCCTAGCCCTTCCGTCAAGCGATAAACATTAACACAATTTTCCCTGAAAAAGGTGTGAATTCCCCTGATTTACGCTAGAGTTCGTCTCCCTCAATCCCCTACAATCAGTCCCTATCAGGGTTGGTCAAGGGATTGAATTGATATGCCAGAACAAATGAGAGCATGGCGCGATCGGTGTCGGCTTTGGGTGGTGGAATCTTGGCCGCAGCGCTTTGATGCTTGGCTAGGACCTTTGAATCGATGGCAGTTGGGCTTGGTGGTGCTTTGTTTGTTTGCACTGTATGTGCCGTTGATTACTTTGCGGCTTAGCGCTCTAGAACAGGGCACGGTGGCGCTGCTGTTTATTTTAATGGGCGCTTTTTTAGTCAAATTAGAGGATGACCAGCCGGATGCTAAGACCAGTGAAGCCATTCATTTGTTTTTGATGACCATTAGTAGCTTGACGACGCTGCGATATTTTTATTATCGATCGACCTATACTTTGAACTTTGATGGTTTCTTAAACAGCCTATTCACAGTGCTGCTATACGCCGCAGAACTCTATGCAATCGCGACATTATTTTTATCTTATTTTCAAACTTTGAAAATAAACGATCGTAAAGCTATTGATCTATCAACCATTCCCGAAGCAGAATGGCCCAAGGTCGATATCTACATTCCCACCTACAACGAAGATGTTGATATTGTCCGTAAAACCGTTCTAGGTTGCCTTGCGATAGACTATCCCAATGACAAAAAACGGGTTTATATCCTAGATGATGGTCGGGCTGAAAAGTACCGCGACAGGCGAATTGAACTCTATGCCATGGGTGAGGCGATCGGGGTCGAAGTTCTCATACGTGACAGTAACGAACATGCTAAAGCTGGAAATATTAATACGGCTCTGCCCAAAACATCAGGCGATCTTGTTTTAATCTTAGACTGCGACCACATTCCATCGCGCAGCTTTCTACAAAATGTCGTGGGCTTCTTTAGAAACCCAAAAGTCGCCCTCGTCCAAACGCCTCACTGGTTTTATAATCCCGATCCCTTTGAGCGAAATCTCCTAACGGGCGGCCAGATTCCCGTGGGCAATGAACTGTTTTATAAAGTGTTGCAAAAAGGGAATGACTATTGGAATGCGGCGTTTTTCTGTGGATCGGCGGCGGTGATTCGGCGAGATTATTTATTGAAAATCGGTGGCATTGCAACAGAGACCGTAACGGAGGACTGCCATACTTCTCTGCGATTACATTCTTTGGGCTATGAAACCATTTACTACGACAAGATCATGGTGGCGGGACTTGCGCCGGAAAAATTCTCAGCTTATGTCGGTCAACAAGTTCGCTGGGCGCGCGGCATGGCCCAGATCTTGCGCCTGGAAAACCCGCTCTTTAACCGCAAGCTGAAGCTAACGTTGTCGCAGCGCATGTGCTATTTCAGTGCCACTTCCCATTTCTTCTTTGGGTTTCCGCGATTGATGTATGTGATCGCGCCCATGCTGTATTTGCTGATGGGGATTAATCCGGTGAAAGGGTTAGGGTTTGAAACCTTGTTCTATGCGCTGCCTCACATTTTGCTATCCATGCAAACCAATCACATTCCCTACAAGCATGTGCGCTTTTCCTTTTGGAATGAGATCTACGAGTTTGTCATGTCGTTTCAGGCGGGGTTAGTGACGTTGCTAGCTTTAGTGAATCCTAATTTGGGGACCTTTAATGTCACCGATAAAGGGCTAACGGTGACAAAGCGAAGCTTTGATTTTGAAGCAGTGCGGTACTTATTAATTTTGGGTGTGTTGACGGCGGCGTCCTTGGCGGCAATGCCGTTTTGGTTGATCCTCAGTCCGCCGGATACCCAGGCTGTGTTGATTAATGCTTTGTGGTGTGTTTTCAATCTTATGTTGGTGTTGGCGGCTTGTCTTGTGGCCTTTGAGCAGCCGCAGTTGCGAACCTGTCACCGTTTGCCCAGAAAAATGCCTGTGGTGCTGCACAGTGACAGCTTGAGCTTGTTTGGACAGACGGAAAATATTAGTGAAAGCGGGGCGCTGCTGCTGCTTGAAGAATGGCCGAACATTGCCGATGAAGTGCGATTAGAGGTGACGGGGGACTATGGTGCGAAGGTGCTGGTGGAGGCGAGGATTGTTCGAGCGATCGGTACCACCCAACTCAAAACTCAAGTGGCGCTGGAATTTCTCAATTTAAATCAGACCCAAAAAGACGATTTATCCGTGCTGCTCTTTTCTGATGTGGATGAATGGTATTCCCAATCTCGGATCACGATCGACGACCCAATCCAATCCCTACGATTTATCGCCAGTAGCTTACGTCGGGTGTTTCAGGAGTTTCAGCCGCAGTTGGGCATAACCCTGCGTCAACAGGTTCAAGCCCCCGTTCAGTTGTCTTGGGAAG
>JANMIS010000185.1:0-22514 GCA_031375925.1 Synechococcales cyanobacterium OTE_70_concoct_197_sub | reverse complement strand
CATTTGTGTTTTGAGACCCGATCCCCCTAGCCCCCTTGAAAAGGGGGGACATGAGTTAGGAACAGGATTAAAGTTGACTATTTAGAAATAAAACCATTCTCAAAATCCCCCTTTTTAAGGGGGATTTGGGGGGATCGGGTTTCAGATAGAACTAAGAATTTATCAAGTCCTTCAGGAGTACCCACCATGACCCAAACCCTTACCCCTCCTCTTTCTACTAAGATTCCGCCTTCTACTCATCCATTGGCGGAGGTCATTCATCGGCTTGAAGCGGGAGGGACGATGTTGCCCGACACGCCAGAAAATCTAATGCAGATTATCGGACTATACAAAGCCTATGCGGTGCCGATGGATTTTTATTGGCGAGATTTGCTGTATATTGCTGAACAGGTTTTCCTTGATCCATTGCCTTGGAACAAATATCTCATTTCTGAGGAATATCTCGATCGTGAAAACCACTACTCTGGTGACAATGCTGATCTACGAATCTGGCGTGGTTGTGGGGATGCGCATCCGGAATTGCGCGAATTTATGGCGCAGGGTGAATTGAAGAAGAATCTCCCTCGGATTTTGCATCACCTTTGGCACGATCGCATCAACATGGAATTCGCAGAGGAATGTATGCGATCGATGTTGTGGCATCGAGATATGTACAAACCCTGGAATCAATTTGATGGATTCCTAGATACTGACGAATACAAGCAGAACTGCGATCGGGCAATCAAAGCCTATTTTAAAGGTAATCCCGCCATGCTGGGACTGTACAAGCTTTTCCCGGATCTGTTCTATGAGCAATGTCGTCAGATGTCTTACTATTCCAATTTGGGATTGTTTTGGGAAGTGATGGCTCCGGTATTTTTCGAGATGTCGGACCTTTATGATGAAGGGAAGATGACGAGCGTTCCGGCTGCGATGGATTTCTTGGTGAATGGGATTTTTGCGATCGCAGGTCGGCCTATCTATCATCATGTTTACATCAAAGGCGAATGCTTTGAAATCATTCCAAAGTCCAAAGGCTTTACTTGGCTATATGAAGCAGCATTGCCCTACGTAGAAGCCGTGTTTTATCGCACCGCGCCATTCAGAGGCACCAAGTCCTACAATGCCCAAGCTGGACAAGTTCCCAGTGAACAGCCTGATTTTCATTATGGTGTATTGTATGCCGATAAGTTTCCAGTTGGCACCGCTGGGATTCCGCCGACATTCTTGGCGCAGGATATGTTGCATTTCTTGCCGGAATACTTAGTGGAATACTACAAGCAACATTGTCGCGGTGAGGATGACATGTTGGTGCAGTTGGCCGTGAGCTTCCAACGATCGATGTACTGTGTGACTTCGGCGGTGATTCAGGCGTTGCGAGCTGCGTTGTTATATCCGTTGGATGATGAAGATCCGGAGCACTTGATGGCCAATCGGCAATTTTTTGAGGCTCAGATGGATCGCTTTTTGCGACCTGAAGCGAGGATTCGGGATATTCAGACTCAGGAATATCGGTAAAATTTATTTGATTTGGGATTTTTGTTATGCCTAATATTGTTGAAATTGCGGTGAGTGACGATCGATTTTCGACGCTGGTGACGGCGGTGAAGGTCGCCGGATTGGTGGAAGCGTTGCAGTCGCCGGGACCCTTTACGGTTTTTGCCCCGTTAAATAGTGCTTTTGAGAAGTTGCCTCCTGGAACCATTACCAGCTTGGTGCAAAATCCGCCTCAACTCGGGCGAATTTTGACCTATCACGTTGTGTCGGGGAAGTATACGAAAGCGGATTTGGAAAAGCTATCGGAAGTGACTTCTTTAGAGGGAACGACAATTCGGTTGAATTTTAAAAAGAATGAAGTTAAGAATGCTACGGCAGTATTGACTGACATTGAGGCAACCAATGGGATCATTCATGTGATTGACAATGTGATTTTGATGGGGCCATAGGATGGCGAAAGGAGCGAAAACGATCGAATCTGATACATTCATAACTGAAGCTTATTTCGATCGTTTTCGCATGAGTTCCAAAAAACGTGGGTGAGTCTTCAGACAATTAAACTGTGGATCCTTAGCTGCGCTCGGTTGATATTTTTTGGGATTTAATTTCAACGCCTTAGCAAGGGCATCTAAAGCTGGCTCTACATCATTTTGGGCAGCGTAACAGCAGGCTTTGTTGTAGTAGCCATTGGCATGTTTGGGATTGACCACAAGAGATTGGTCGATACTGCGGTGAGCGGCAGGATAGTTGCCCATCACGACATAGGCGTAACCTTGGTTGTCCCAGGCTTCGTAATTTTTGGGGTCTGCGGCCACTGCACCATCGTAAGCGACGATCGCCTCTGGTGTGCGGTCTAAGCGACGCAGTGTAAGGCCCATATTGTTCCAAGTACTGCTGATGGAGGGATCAAGTTCGACAGACTTTTGGTAATGGAGCAATGCTTTTTCTTCTTGGTTTAGCTTACTCCAGACATACCCTAAATTAGACCAACCTGCCGCATAATTGGGGTCTACTTCAATGGTTTTTTCTAAATCTTCCTTAGCCTTCAGCATTAGACCTTGTTGAATATTGGCACAGCCTCGGTGATACCAGCCATCAGGATTTGAGGGTTCTAGTTCAATTCCACGAGTGATGCTATTCATGCCCTGGGGATAGCGCTTTAGTTGAATAAGGGTAAACCCTCGATTCACCAGCGCTTTGAAGTGATCTGGTCTAAACTCCAAACACCGATCGAATGCTTCTAAGGCGGCTTTATAGTCTCCCAGTGCCGTATGGGAGACTCCCATGCCATGCCATGCTAGGGCATCAGAGGGAATAAACTTCGTACAAATGCGAAAAATGATGATCGCTTTAGTGTATCGGCCCATCTCGTTGAGAATTAAGCCTTTGTTGTAGAGTGCATTGCGGTTATTGGGTTCAAGCTTTAGAACATAGTCAAGACTTTCGATCGCTTCGTCATAGCGTTTTAGATTGCCCAAGGTGAGTCCTCGCGCACCCCAAGCGTGGCAATTGTCCGGTTCTAGCTCAACCGCCTGATCTAGAAGCGACACTGCACTTGCAAAGTCCTGAACCAGAAGATATTCTTCGGCCTGTTGGATGAGCAATGTGGCTTGGGCTTCAGGCTGAGACATGAGTATTGAGTATTAAATGGGGAGAACATCCTAATTATCATTTATATCCATGCAAAAGTAGAGGCAGTCCCATGATGTAGTATTCCAAATCCATGAAAATTTCCTACGAAGACATCGATCGCGCCGCCCACATTCTGAACGGCATTGCGCACAAAACACCTGTCATGACTTCTACTATGGTTAACGATCGCACCCAAAGTCAGGTCTTTTTTAAATGCGAAAACTTTCAACGCACAGGTTCCTTTAAGTTTCGGGGAGCCTACCATGCCCTGTCGAAGCTCAGCCCCACAGAACGCAAACGCGGTGCGATCGCATTTTCATCTGGCAATCATGCTCAAGGCATGGCTTTGGCGGGGAAATTATTGGACATAGATATCACGATCGTCATGCCCAGCGATGCCCCCCAAGCCAAACAAAACGCCACTCGCGACTATGGTGCACGGATTGTCTTTTACGATCGCAACCTCCAAAAGCGAGAATTAGTTGCCCAGGAAATTCTAGAAAAAACCAATGCTTGTTTGATTCCACCCTTTGATCACCCAGATATTATTTCAGGCCAAGGGACAGTGGTAAAAGAATTGATTGAAGAGGTGGGTGAGTTGGATTTTTTGTTAGTGTGTGTGGGCGGAGGAGGATTGATTTCGGGGAGTGCTATTGCTGCCCATGCGCTATCGCCAAATTGTCAGGTGATTGGGGTTGAACCTAAACTGGCGGATGATGCGACTCGATCGTTTCTATCAGGAAAATTAGAACGCATTGAAAAAAGCAATACGATTGCCGATGGCGCACGATCGCAATCCCTAGGAGAATTGACCTTTCCCATTATCTTGGAACAGGTGCAAGATATGGTGACGGTCAGCGATGCGGCCATTGCACGATCGCTCTTCTACTTGTGGGAACGGCTGAAAATTGTTGTGGAACCAACGGGCGCATTAGCAGCAACGGCGATTTTAGAAGGCATCGTCAATCAACCCGGTGCAAAAATTGGTGTGATTGTCAGCGGCGGCAATGTGGATTTATCGCAGATGCCAACCTATTGGAATAAGGCATTTCCTAAGAAAAAAGAAACCACAAAACGGCCTTGGACTTGGGAAATGTCATGATGGTTAGTTGAATAATCATCTGTGTCTAATTCTTATGGCCAACTATTTTCAAATGCTGGAGCAAGCAGAGTGAAACGAGATTCTATCTTTTTCCAAATCTTTCAACAGTCTCCAGCGTTAAATAAGCCTATATCCCAGTTAGGGCGGGCCATTCAGTTTTTGTCCTGTACTTAGAACTTGATTAGCCCATTACCCGCAAAACCTCGATCGCTAACCCATCGGGATCTGCAAAAAAAGCCACTTCATAAACCCGATCGCCAATCATTTGCTGCTGCGGTTCCAATAGCATCTTCACGTCCTGCCCGATCGCCTTCAACCGACTCCCAAACGCCATTAACCAATCGACTAAGTTCTCACTCTCTGCTGAAATATCAAATGACAAATGATAATAGCCCACATAGTGCTCATCAAAAAAAGCATCCGCCGCAGGTTTCGGTTCCGGGATTTGGATGAGTTCTAAGCGCCCACCCGGACCCTCTAGCCAGCAAGCCAACGTGTAGCCCGCCGTAAACCGATCGCTTACCTGAAATCCAAGCTGCCCGTAGAATGCCATCGACTTAAAAATGTCCGCCGTCCGAATCGAAACGTGATGTAGCATGTTTCCCCACTCGCCTATCCTAAAAGACCTCTACTCCAAAAGTCGAAAGTAGGGATAACGCACAGGCGCTCCTGGCTCCTTTTCGAGATCAAAATTAATTACATCCCAGCGCGGCTCGATCGTCGCTGGCTCACTGAATTCCACCGGAAGCCCGTAAAGCTTAGGCTTTTGAACCTCCCCCGAGTTTCGCCAAGGGGAACTGCTCCGCTCCAAATAAGTGCTAATCAAATCTTGATAGCGGACCGCAATGATCACCCTCGTTGCTCGATACCCCTGCGTATACAGCCGATCGAGCGCCTCATGAATTTCAAACCGGATGCCATCCGGATGGGTATGCTGACGATACCAGTCCTCTTGCCACAAGCGCCAATGGCGACCTGACTGAAGATGCACCAGTTCCACCGCTTTGGGATCCGCCTCAAAAGCACCGTGACGCGGACAGAGGTAAGTATCTGTCAAGGTCAACGCCGGAATGGTTTGGCGGCAGTGCGGACATTGGATTTCCGCGCCGTAGATAGGATATTGCAAAAGCAAGCTATTCATATCATCCGAAAATATAGGGGAGTATTAAACGGAGACCGAAAAACATGAGGCAGCTATGACATTCAGGACGCTTCGGTTTAGCGCTTGTGGACTATTATAGCGATCGGAAACCCCCAAAACAGATCTCTCCCGTTACAGAAATCGTCGCTAATTCATTGATAGTCCCATCTTTACCTGAAGCGTCGCTAATTTCCACAGAAAAATTTAGGGATTAGTTGATGTTTCTTGATTTTTAGAGCACCCATCCATGCAATCACCTCCCTTTTGGCCCAAACCCGACACTTCAAAAGCCGCCTTCATCGCGCCCAATGCGATCGTAATTGGATCAGTGACGATCGGTACAGGAGCCAGCATTTGGTATGGCGCTGTCGTGCGAGCAGACGTCGAGCGGATCCTCATCGGCGATCGGAGCAACGTCCAAGATGGTGCAATTCTCCATGGGGATCCCGGTAAAGTCACTGTTCTCGAAGCTGATGTCACCGTAGGCCATCGCGCCGTTATTCATGGCGCATATATTGAATCCGGCTGCTTAATTGGCATTGGAGCCACGATTTTAGATGGTGTCGTCATTGGATCCGGTAGCATCATCGGGGCCGGAGCGGTCGTCACGAAATCGGTGCCACCTCGATCGCTCGTGATGGGAATCCCCGGCAAAGTCGTCCGTCAACTCAGCGAGTCTGAAGCCGCAGATCTAATCACCCACGCCCACCACTACGAAAAACTAGCCCAGGTTCACAATGGCACGGGAACAGATTTAGGGTTTAAATCAATCTGAAAGTCAATGTGGTCAACGTCAGATTAATTTAAACGCTGAACGAATTATAAAGTTTTCACAATGACGATCGGGATCTGTTGAAGCGGTCGAGACGGCGGGCACTCTAGCGCTACGCCTTTGGGCTTAGGATTTTTTCTAAGGAAATTTGCTTAGAAACCTGACTTTTGCCCTAGGTCCGCCACTCAATCTGCAAGCGTCCATGATGAAAAGCAAGCCCGTTCCCTTTGTCGATGTCATCCGTCAGCATAATCCCATTCAAGCTGAACTCGAAGCCGCAGTTCTAGCGGTGATGCGGCGAGGCGATTACATTATGGGACAGGCTGTTCAAGAGTTTGAAGCCAACTTTGCAAGCGCCTGCGGAGTGGAATATGGGGTAGGCGTCGCCTGTGGAACGGATGCGATCGCTCTGGGGCTGCAAGCTTGCGGCATTGCTTCAGGTGATGAAGTGATCCTCCCTGCTAATACCTTTGTGGCGACCTTAATTGGTGTTTTGCGCGCAGGGGCAACTCCAGTTTTGGTAGACTGTGAAGCCACAACAGGGCTGATGGATTTGGCGGCGGCTGAGCGGGCGATTACTCCAAGCACGCGGGCGATCGTTGCGGTCCATCTCTATGGCCAGATGATTTCTCCAACAATGTTGATTAACTTGGCCTCAACCTATGACCTATTGATTTTTGAAGATGCGGCCCAAGCGCACTTAGCAGAACGGGAAGGCTATCGAGCAGGATCCATTGGCGTAGGGGCTGCTTTTAGCTTTTATCCCAGCAAAAACCTAGGGGCGATGGGCGATGGCGGCATTTTTGTTACCAGAGATGAAGGCATCGCACAGAAAATGCGCACCTTACGAAACTATGGCGCACCCAAAAAATATTTCCACACCGAAGTCGGGACCAACAGCCGCCTCGATACCCTTCAAGCCGCCATTCTTCAAGTCAAGCTGCCTCATTTGAAAACCTGGAATGCAGAACGAAATGAGATCGCCATTTCCTACCAGCAAGCCCTCAAGCCCCTCATCCGCCAAGGCATCTCGCCATTGCAAAACCATACGGGCAATGGCCATGTATACCATCTCTATCTGGTGCGAGTCGTGCGCAATGGCGAAGCGAATTTCATTTGTGGGGTCGATCGGAACACCTTAATGGAACGCCTCGAAGCGCGGGGCATTCAAGTGGGTGTCCACTATCCCATGCCTTGCCATCTCCAATCCGGTTTCAAATCCTTGGGCTATCGTGCGGGAGATTTTCCCGTTGCTGAGAAGCTCGCAGGTGAGATTTTGTCGCTTCCCATTTTCCCCGGCATGACGTCTCAAGAAATCGATCGGGTCGTAACGGCCTTAAGTGAATCGATCGCCCAACCCGCCCCAGCTGTGGACCAAACTGCTGATCTCTTGATTTCCGCCTAATCTTCTATTTGGTATTGCCATGCGTGCTCTTTCTACAAATGCCCGATCGTTTGATTTCAAACATTTTCCCTGGATCAACGGGGCGATCGTCGCTGTGTTTGCACTTTTGTACTTGCCGTTAGTAGTCACTTGGGTTCACGGCTGGGTTTTTAAATCCATTAGCATTGAACATGAATATTTCAGTCATGGCATGATTGGCATTCCCTTTGCGGGATATTTGGCTTGGCAATTGCGATCGAAAATAGTGGCAAGTGTTGCGACGGTTCGAGACCGATGGGTTGGAGGGGTGATTTGTACGATCGCAGGCGTCTTTTATCTTAGCAATCTAGCAGAACCCGTTAATATTTCATTACCTCTGATGCTAACTGGGGGTATTTTAATGCTTTGTGGTTCGGCAGCATTACGGCTGTTAGCGTTTCCATTAGTATTAATCTGGCTAGCAACCCCCAATGAAATTCCTTACTTAATTGCACCCTATACGGAACCGCTTCAAATCTTGATTGCAAACATTGCAGGTTTTATTCTGCGCATGTTGGGGTTTCCGGTTGTTGTTGATCAATTTTATCTTTATCTCAATGGGAAGCAGATTGAAGTTGCACCCTATTGTGCGGGTCTCAAAATGCTGTTTACAAGTTTATATGTTGCACTCTTGCTTCTTTATTGGTCAGACCTGATGCGATCACGTAAATTTATTGGCTTCTTTCTCGGATGTGCTGCCGCTCTCAGCGTAGTTGGCAATATTATTCGCAATACTATTCTTGTTTATTTTCATGGAACAGGCCAAGATGCCTTGTTTACCTGGCTTCATGACAGTTGGGGTGGTGACTTATATTCCGCTGGAATCCTCGGAATTTTAGTGTGGTGGATTGGTAAGTTTGAAACGAAGCCCACCCCGAAACCTGCTCATTTAGAAAACTAAATTGCTGCTAAATATCCCCATCACCCCATTATCCCTCATGGCCACCACCACACTCCCCAACCGCCCCCTTCGCATTCTCATCTTAGTCTTTCTCACTATTCTCCTAGCCATCGGCGCATTTCCCGGCTACCTAGCAGGCAAATGGCAATGGCAAAATCCCCCTGCTGTCAAAGCCCTCAGCTCACTCAAAACCATTCGCAAAGAAGGCATTCAACTGCCCGGTTGGAAAACGCAAGAACAGCGCAGTATTGTCCTCGGGGAACATCCCTGGTCCATTCAACAGATTAAAGACGATCGTAATCCTGCTGTTGAAGCCTCCCTTTTCCTTTTCACTCAAAACGGACCCAAAGACCAACCTCAAATCGAATGGTCTGAAATCAACGGCGTTCAGCGCTGGAAGACAGACTCTGATACAGAACAAAGTTTCGAAGTGAAACTCGCCGACAAAACAGTCCCGGTCACCACGAAAGTTTTCCGGGCCTGGAATTCAAAACGCACCTATGGCGTGATGCAGTGGTACGCATGGCGCGGGGGTGGGCACCCTAGCCCTAGCCATTGGTTCTTTGCCGATCGCATGGCTCAACTCCAAGGCCAACGCCAGCCCTGGGTTGCCGTTGCCATCTTGTTCCCCATGGAACCTCTTGATGACTTAAATAAGTACCGCGATCGTCTGACGGATCTCGCCAAAACGGTCCATTCTCAGCTCTACGATCGGGCCTTAAAATCCTAAATCCTCCGACCTCCCCCCGGTCCCCCATGAAACGTACCTCCCTACTACTCTCTCTACTGCTATTTCAACTTCTTGCGCCGATCGTCTTTGCCACTAAAGCAATCGCCCAATCCACTCAATCTGCAATGCCGCCGGAAAAACCAGCCGGAGCCACTGCGCAGCAACTGTTAGAACAAGCCCGTCAACGTCTGCGCGATCGAGGAGAATTACCTCCCGAAAACGCTCCCATAAATCCCACCGCAGCTTCAGACGCAACGCTTCCGCCCGGATTTCCCGCCGCAACGACCTTTTCCACCTATCGCCTCGGTCCCACGGATGTCGTCGCCGTCTACGTCCAGCGCTTTCAAGACCTCAGCTTTCAGGCGGCAATAGACCAAGAAGGCAAAATCACCCACGCCATTCTCGGCAAAATCTCACTTCAGGGCTTGACCATTGATGAAGCCCAAGAGCGCGTCCGGGAAGCCGCAAATAAATATGTTGTCAATCCGATCGTCCTGCTTTCCCTCACGACTCCGCGCCCCGTCCAAGTCACCATCTCCGGCGAAATTGCTAAGCCCGGTCTCTATCCATTAATGCAAACAGGTGGCAAAGTTTCCTCTGTCTTGCTCGCCGCAGGTGGCACCACCGAACGGGGAGATTTGCGCGCTGTAAAAGTTCGACGCACCTTCACCAATGGCATGATCAAGGATCAAGAAATTGATTTGTATAGTCCATTGAAAGATGGCTCAGCTTTTCCTGATTTGCGTTTACAAGATGGCGATGTCATTGTCATTCCACCTCTTGATCCCACTAAGATTGGTGATTACGATCGATCGATCGTTGCCCGTTCCACATTGGTCAAGCCACAGCTTACTATTCGCATTCTCAGCTATGCACGGGGCGGACTCACCGAAGTTCCGGTTCCCAATGGCAGTAAATTCGTCGATGCTTTAGCCAAAAGCGGACTCAATCCTGATCAAGCGAATTTAAGTCGCATTGCGGTTGTTAGGTTTGATACCGTCCAACAAAAAGCAATCACCTTTGAAGTCAATGGCAAAGAAGCGCTCATGGGCGACCCAAAACAAAATATTGCCTTGCAGGACAGTGATGTGATTGTCATTGGCCGCAACTTTGTTGGCCGTCTAACCTATGCCCTCAACGTCTTTACCCAACCGTTCCGGGATGTCCTCGGTTTCACACTCTTCTTTAGAGAACTCGGCAATAGCGCTACGAATCTTTTCGGCCCAACCGGACGATAAAAACTAGAGTTCTAAATTCTAAATTCAGCCCGCCCCACTCCCCACTATTCATCATGGCTTCTCCTCTTATAAAACGCTATTTACTAGCAGTCGATCGGTACAAGTTTCTCATTCCCGCTGGATTGGCTTTAGGACTAACGGGCGGCGGGCTAGCGACTTCTATGCCTGACCCTGCACCGATTTATACTGTAGAAGCGATCTTAGTGGGCAATCGACCGACGACCGTTTTCTCAGCGACCGGAACAGAAGTTCGTCAACCTATTGAAACCATTACAGCCGATTCACTGCTCAGTGACGAAATCATTACAAAAACTGCCAAAGATGTGGGCCTTGACCCCAAGGTCATGATGCGTAATCTCAAAGTAGGATTGCCCACGGCTGCCGCCGCAAAAGATAAAAAAGCTGCCGCAGGTGCTGCCGCTGAGCGCGTTAAATTAGAATATAAAGACGGCAATCAAAATCGTGCCAAACAAGTCGTTGAGGCTTTAGTCAAAAGTTCGATCGATCGCAGCAAAGGTGGCAACAGTGCCCGCCTCAACGAAATCATGAAATCTCTAAACCAGCGACTTCCCAAAGTCAGGTCCGAACTCACGATCGCCGAACAAAACCTCGAAGCCTACGATCGCATTGAAGGCCCCGGACTGATCGCCGCCCAGAATGGCAGCATCAGCAACGCAATTGCCCAAGGGGAAAATCAACAGCGCGCCCTCAATGTCCAAATTGAAGGCTTAAACGCTGAAATCAATAGTCTTCAAGGCAAGCTAGGCATGAGTCCAGATGAAGCTTACGTCTCCTCTGCATTAAGCGCCGACCCAAGCCTCAACGCCCTCAATACTCAAATAGCCCAACTTGAATCTCAGCTTGCGATCGCCACCAAAGACCTACGCCCCGAGCATCCCACCGTCGTCCAACTCACCACCCAGCTTAAAGTCTACGAAACCCAAGTGCAACAGCGCGTCAGCGAAGTCATGGGCGGCGGCGGCGTGGCTCGGCCTTTCCCTGGAGACGTTCGCCAAAGCAGCAGCCTCGATCCTGAACGGCAACGACTAGCCATGCGCCTAGTAGAACTCAATACCCAACGCGACAGCCTCACGCGGCAGCTCACCATTGTCGGCAACTCTGGCGGTGCCCTGCGTGCCCAACTTCAGAATCTGCCAAACAAACAACTCGCCCGCGTCCGACTTGAAGACCAACTCAAACTCAAGAAAACCCTGCATGACCAAATGCAGGCCAAACTCGTTGATGCCCGTACCGCCGAAGCCGAAACCGTCAGCAGCCTCAGCCTCAGCCAACTCAGCGCCCTCCCCCTCGAACCCACCGCTCCCAAAAACCCATTGCTGCTGATCATCGGCGGCGGTATTGGGGGATTAGTTTTGGGTGCAGGGGCAATTTTCCTATTAGATATGCTAGAGGGAACCTTCTATACTCCGGAAGATCTGCGGGAGAGCCTCAAAGGGCAGGACGTTCCGGTGTTGGGAATGCTGCCCAACATGCCGATTCAAGAACTCCACCAGAGTTTGCCCCTATTGATTCACGGAGAACTGCTCTACGGCGAACCTTACGATCGATTCCGCAGTAATCTCCGTCTAAATGAAGGCAAACTGCCCCGCATGGTCCTCATTACCAGCTCGATCTCTGCTGAAGGGAAATCCACCGTGGCCTACAATCTGGCGATCGCCTCCGCCCGCGCCGGAAAACGGACTTTAATCATAGAACTCGACCTACGGAGCGCGTCTCATGCTCGGAGCATCAATGTCAGCCTAGACTCAGACCAACAGCTCGAACCCTTGCGTTACTTTGCCCAAGCCAATGAATGCGTTCAAATTGTCCCAGATATTGAAAATCTTTACGTCATTCCCAGTCCCGGTGTTCAACGTCAGGCATCGTCCATTCTAGAATCTAATGAAATCAAACGATTGATTGAAGATGTCCGAGGCCGCTTTGATTTTATCGTGATCGATGCGCCTGCTTTAAGCCAAAACAATGATGCACTTTTATTAGAGCCTTATACCGATGGTCTAATTTTGGTCACTCGCCCAGGATTAACGCAGCAAAGTATTGTCACCGAAGCGATCGACCAACTCAATGAATCTGAAACTATTCGATTTCTGGGATCAGTGGTCAATGGGATTGAAATCGTCATCCCTAAACGCCTTAATACGGAAGCCGATCGGTTCCAAATACCCAGCCAACAAACAGTTGAGAGTCGCGCGACAGCAGAGCAGTTTAATTAGACCAGAGCTTTGGTAAAATAGTCTTGATAAAGTACGCTCCATTTGTGGGAATAGTCAGATATACCCTGATGTGAATTTTGTGATTTAAAATCTGGTTATAGTTAGTGATAGTGGGACTCTATACTTATGCTAAAAGTTGCGGTTGGTCATAGTAATGACCCTGATTCTGAAGTTGCGGCTTCAGAGGTGATTGAACAATGTATGGCTCAATGTCAGCCCGATCAGCCCGTTATTGCAGGTCTTTTGCTAGCTGCAATTGACTTTGATCATCAACTTATTCTCGATCGAATTTGCACCCAATTTCCCAACATCGCCCTTATTGGTGGGACAACGGATGGCGAGATTTCATCTCAACTCCAGTTTCATCAAGACTCTTTAGTCTTAACGCTTTTTTGTTCCAATGAAGTTCAGATTCAAGCAGGTGTCGGGCGTCATCTTTCACAAGACACCTTTGCAGGCGCAATCCAAGCCATTACCGCTGCCAAAGGCCAAAATTCCCAAACCCCCAAGCTCTGCCTTACGATCGCCGAAGGAATGGGCTACGACTCCAACGCCGTTGTTGAAGGTTTCCATCAAATACTCGGTGAAACCTTCCCAATTTTCGGTGGGGCAACCGCCGATCAGCAACGATTTGAAAAGAGCTATCAATTTTTTGGACGAGAAGTATTGACAGACTCTGTTACAGTTTTCTTGATGTATGGAGACGTAAAATTCTCCTGTGGAGTGGCACATGGGTGGCAGCCCGTTGGGAAAAGAGCGGAATTGACCCAGGTTGGTCAGAATAAGGTTGTTGAGATTGATGGAGAACGAGCCTTAGATCTCTACGATTACTATTTGAAAGGATTGCAGCCTTCGCCAGAATATCCCCTCGCTATTTTCGAAGAAGACGGCAAACAGTTTTATCTCCGATCGCCCATTGGCAGCGATCGAACAACGGGAGAAATTAGCTTTTTAACGAATCTCCCCATTCATTCAAAAGTTCAAGTCGCCTTTGCCAGTCGCGATGATGTTTTAGTTGCAACTCAGGACTCCTTCAAAACAGCCCTCGATCGCTATCCAGGAGCACAAGAGCCAGAGTTTGCGCTCATCTTTAGTTGCTGCACCCGCCGTCAAATCCTAGGCACCAGAACCGAAGAAGAATGTCAGTTGATCAATCAACTAGCCCCTAGTAGTCTTTCATTTATGGGATTCTACACCTATGGAGAAATTGGACCCAGTGAAACCGATGGTCCTGTGAGATTACATCATGAAACATTCATTACTCTCTTATTAGGGTAGGGTATTGTAATGGATGATGAAAGCATCTCACAGCGACTCAAGGAACTCGAAAAAGAAAACCGAATCCTCAAAAAACAATTGGGTCGATCGAAGGCCGATCGATTGCAATTGGAGGATAACCATGCTCGTAATGGTTATCTTTTGCGCCAGATTATCAATGATCTCGAAGGCTCTAAGCTAGTTCTAGAAGAACGGGGCCAAGCACTAGAGCTAGCCCTCCATGATATTCAAAGAATGCAAGGTCAATTAATTGAGTCTGAAAAGATGTCAGCACTGGGTGTCTTAGTGGCGGGAGTGGCTCATGAAATCAATAATCCCGTTGGGTTTATTTATGGCAACATTGGTCACTTAGAACAATATACGATTGCGCTTTTAGAGTTGACGAGCCTTTACGAAGAGATCTATAGCTCGCCTCATGAAAGAATCGACGCAGCTATTGAAGCGATCGATCTGCCCTTCCTGCGTCGTGATATTCCTAAGGTGCTGAAATCTATGTGGGTTGGGGCTGAGCGGATTTTGGAAATCGTGAAATCCCTTCGTAATTTTTCACGTCTGGATGAGGCAGAGTTTAAAACTGTTGATTTGCATGAAGGGATTGATAGTACCTTAATGATTTTGCAGAGCCAGCTTAAGGGTTCTCCCGATCGTCCTCAGATTGAAGTGATTAAACGATATGGCAATCTTCCTTTAGTGGAGTGCTATCCCGGTAAGCTCAATCAGGTCTTTATGAATATCTTGAGCAATGCGATCGATGCCCTAGTGGAATGCTATGGTACACCGTTCAGATCAACAGAATTCACCGAGCCAATAATAGAAGGAGCAATGATTTGGATTGAAACGGGAGTTCAAGGCGACAATATCAAAATCAGTATTTCCGACAATGGTAATGGCATTCCAGACAGCGCGCAATCTAAACTTTTCGATCCATTTTTTACCACCAAAGAAGTGGGTAAAGGCACAGGTCTGGGGCTTTCTATTAGTTATCAGATTATTGTTGAAAATCATCACGGAAAACTCTCTTGTCAATCAGAAGTTTCTAAGGGAACGACATTTACAATTGCGATTCCGATCGTTCAGAAACATGAGCATTCTAGAGTGTTGTCTACCAGTGATGCAATTAGCTAACGTTTCTTGCGGTTTCGACGCTTCGATCGGCTCTGGAATCCTTTACCTTCAGAAGATGGTGGGTTTGTTTTTTGAGTTTGCTTTTTAGCAGCTTGGTTGGATTTATTCTTTGACTCGTCAGCAGTCGGTTCAACAATCGGTTCGGCAATTGGTTCAATGATCGGTTCAACGATCGGTTCCATAAACGGCTGGAATTTTTCGCGCAGAAGTTCAGCAATTTTGAGTTGTTCTTGACGTTCCTGTTCTCGTTGAGCTTTGTCGAGTTCTCGCTGAGCTTGGCGTTCTTGTTCTTGGCGTTCTTGTTCTTGACGCTGTAACGCTTCGGCGTTAAGGGGAATGGCTTTGAGCTGTTCGTCAAGGTCGAGTTCATCCCACAGATCACTTTTAGGATCAGGGTCTTGAATAATGGGTTCGGCAATCTGGAACTCAGAAGCCTCTGCATTTTCAGCGCGGCGCGGAGTGGAGACCATCCAGGGATCATCGATCGCAGGATTCTCAAGCCGCAGCGGTTCACGGAGTGGTTCACGGAGCGGCTCGCGTTTTTGGCGTTCGATTTCGATGGGGTCGGCGATGGGTAACTCTAACGGCTGTAATGGCTGGCGTGTCTGCTCTTCAACGGTCACGCTTAGGGGCATCTTCACAGGTTGGAGCTGTTCAATCCAGCAGTCTGCGATCGGGAGAGTTCGCTCTAGATCATCCAGAGGTCGGGGAACAATCATCACCGCATGGAGTTCTCCGATACGCTGGGCTTCAGCCATACCAATTTCGATCGCAGCGGCAACATTAGAGACATTTCCCCGAATGATTCCGGTGCAAAGTCCTGCGCCCGTTGTGTGGTAGGCGGTAAAGGTTACATCAGCAGACTTCAGCATGGCATCTGAAGCGCCGACTAGGGCAGGGAAGCCACGGGTTTCGATCAGGCCAATGGATTGATCTCGAAAGCGATTGTTTTCTTGACCGACGGACAGAGCAGCAAGGCGACGACCAATGGGCAAGACGGCTTCTAGATTAGGCATGGGACGCGGGATAATCACATGGGTCGCCACTTGCCCAAATTTCTCTGCCATTTCTGATCCCATTTCGATCGCCAGACGCACATCCGGCGTCCGACCGCGCACCACGGCGGTACAGTAGCCGCTGCCAATCTGTTCGTAGCCCACAAGAGTGACGGAAGCCTGCTTCAGCATCATGTCTGCAATGCCGACGATCGCCGGAAAGCTCTGGGCTGAAATAAGGCCCAGAGCGAGTTCTGAGTAGGGATCGTCCGATCGGTTCATGAAGCTTCCAAGGAAAACGCAGCAGGTCTTTGTTATTGTAGATGGAAGGACGATTGTTTTTGGAGATTCGTTATGATTTTCATCAATCCTAAAACTGAATTTGCATTTAAAAAAATCTTTGGCTCTGAAAAAAGTCATGGAATTTTGATTAGCTTTCTGAATGGCATTCTCTATGCAGGCGAACCGACCATTCAGGACCTGAAAATTCTTGACCCATACCAAACGCCCCAGCTTCGAGGGATCAAAGCAAGTTGTTTAGATGTGAAAGCAATTTTTCAGACGGGTGAAACGGTCAATATTGAGATGCAAGTTTTAAATGTGGAGGGCTTTGAAAAACGCATTCTTTACAATGCAACCAAAGCCTACTCTCTTCAACTAGACAGAGGTGACGAATATTATGAACTCAATCCAGTCATTGCGTTGACAATTACAGATTTTGTAATATTCTCGACGATCGATCGCCCCATTTCACGATTTGGATTTAAGGAAAAGGACCTGCTTATTGATTATCCCATTGGCGATCTAGAAATGGTCTTTCTAGAATTACCTAAATTCGATCTCCCCCTTCAGCAGTTGAACACCTTGACGGAAAAGTGGATTTATTTCCTAAAACATGCGCCGGATTTAGATTTGGTTCCTGACTCTATGGGATCTGTCGCTGAGATTCAGCAGGCATTTCAGATTGCCAATAAAGCCACATTCTCACGGGAAGAACTCGATGAACTAGAGCGCCAAGCATTTTTTATTCAAGATCAACGTGGGGCGATCGTCCGTGCTGAAAAGGAAGCTGCTAAACAGGCGGCTAAGCAAGCAAAAATCGAAATTGCCAAGCGACTTATGGGTCAAATGGAGCCTGAGACAATCGCCCAAATGACCGACTTGACAACTGAAGAAGTCTTACAAATCATCCGATCGAATTAGCGTCTGACACCGTTGGTAATGTCTCCTAGAACGGCTCTACTGCCCGCCCCCACTAAGGATTGCTGTTTCTGCATTTGACGCATAAACTCACCCATTAAGTCATCTCTTTTCCGATGAGCTTCCCAGCGCCCCTCAAATCGCTTGCCGATCCGCCAAGTCCCCTGCATAAAATCGCCATCATTCTCAATCGTGCCGCTATAAGACACGAGATCATGATCGCCTGACAGATATCGTTTTGTGAAATTGAGGCTTGCCCCAAACCGATCGCCCGCTACGATCGCATCTCCGAGCGAGCCATCATCCAAAATATTTCCACTCAAAGTGCTGCCGCCTTGCACCAGCGATGCCTCAAACCGCGTCGGTTGATCATCTTGCCAATAAGTTCCTAGCCAGGTTCCACTAATATCTATCATGAGGCTGCCCGTGATACGTATAAGCTGCCGCTAGAAGCCTTAAGCTATGCTCGGCTCACCTAACGTAGCAGAGAACCAATCGCCCTAAGGCTTAAATCTTACATTTCATAATAACGATTTCAAAACGAGCAGGTAAACTGAAAGGGTTAAGTCTCCGTTAAGAATTAGTATCGCCTCCTCTGGATTGCCCCATGCCACGATTTCTTCTTCGTTTAGGTCATTACATGATGACTCGCTTTATCTGGAGAACGGTTTTAGCCTTTTCTTTAGGACTCTTACTGACGCTGCTCCCCCTGATCATTCCCGGACTTCAACCCTTCCTGGGGTTCCGTTCTGTTCAGGCGATCGTGCCTCCAGGCGCGCACCTAGCGAATCCTGATGCAGAAGCCGAGCTAGATACGATCGCTCGCACAAATCAGCCTACGCCCAAGAAAAAGCCGTCACAAAAGCCTCAGAAAAAATTGTCTCCCACGTCTCCCAACGGTGTGACTCAGCAAAAGACAACAGAAGGTCAGTCCAATGGCGCGGCCAAAGGCAAACCCAAAGGACCTGCGGATTTGCTGGGCGAACTGAATCCAACACCCCGTCTTGAAGATGTTGTTAAAAAACTTAAGAAAACAGAAGGACTCTTCACACTTTACCGCAACGAAAAAGACGGGAAGCTGTTAATGGAAGTTTCTCCCCAGCAACTCGATCGCAACTACCTCGCCGTTATGACTTTAGAGTCTGCGATCGGTCAACGGGGTCTATACAGTGGGCTGCCCGTGGGAGAATTTCTCTTTAATCTGCGCCGGGTCAATGACACCATTCAATTTGTGGTGCCAAATACTTTCATTCGAGCGGATTCCGGCAGTCCGATCGCCCGGAGCTTAAATCGATCGTTTAGTGATTCGCCTTTAGATGCTTTAAAAATCATCGCCAGTAGTGCAGATAAAAAGAATGTATTAGTTGACCTAACGCCGTTATTTTTAGCAGATTTGCCAGGATTAAAGCCCCTAATTTCTGCGGTTCTTGAGTCTCCCTATTCGATTGATCCCAAACGGACTTACATCGGTACCGTCAAAAATTTCCCTCAGAACGTCGAACTCGAATCTATTTATGGTTATGCTGGAAGTGGGGATGAGCCGTCCATACCGAGTTTTCTCTCGACATTGCCGGACAGTCGATCCTTTGATATGCGGGTGCGCTACAGCCTAGCAGCCTTACCTGAAAAAAATGGCTATCGTCCTCGCATGGCCGACGATCGCATCGGTTATTTCCTGACCGCCTTTCAAAATTTCGGCAGCAGTATTCCTCAGCAGCCCTTCGTTCGCTATATCAATCGCTGGCATTTAGAAAAAGCAGACCCAACTGCAACGCTTTCACCGCCCGTTAAGCCCATCACCTTCTGGCTAGAAAATACCATTCCGCTAGAATACCGAGATGCAGTCCGAGAGGGCGTCTTAATGTGGAATGAAGCCTACGAAAAGATTGGTTTTAAAAATGCGATCGAGGTGCAACAAATGCCCAATAATGCCGATTGGGATCCGGCAGATGCGAGATACAACACCATTCGCTGGTTTACATCCACCGATGCCTTCTTTGCCATGGGACCATCGAGAACCAATCCTTTAACAGGTGAAATCCTAGATGCAGATGTGATTATTGATGCGAATTTTATCCGATCGTTGAAGCAAGAATTTCGCACATTGGTCGAAAGTAATCAATCTCGAAATTTACCCTTAATTAGTGCAATTGCAGGGGAAAACAATCTTTGCGGGGATGAGACAGCGATCGGAAAAGACTTCAAGAAAGTTACAAAAAAGGCAATGCCAAAGTTACGCTTTGCATCCCACGCCTTAAGTCTGCAAGATCTCTGTCAGGGAATGTCTGCCATGCAGCAATTCTCCACAGGTCAAATGTCGCTTTCTCTCATTCAAAATGCATTGCCGAGCGATCAGGCAATGAAAGACTATGTGAATGAGTTTTTGCGTGAGCTGTTAGCCCATGAAGTCGGTCATACCTTGGGTCTGCGCCATAATTTCCATGGCAGTACCATGCTCAAGTCTACCGAACTCAACAACACGGACATTACTCGCAAAAAGGGCCTAGTTGCTTCCGTCATGGATTACAACGCCGTCAACTTGGCTCCTCAAGGCGTGAAGCAAGGCGATTATTACACTCACAAAGTCGGACCCTATGATGAATGGGCGATCGCCTACGGGTATTCCATTGCCCCGAGTCCCAACCCTAGTCAAGAGCGGGATATGCTCAGCAAGATTGCAAGCCGCGCACCGGAACCAGACTTAGCCTATGCCACGGATGAGGATTTATTCTCGGGTCTTGACCCACAGGTGCGGGCTTTTGATATGAGTGGGGACTTACTCAACTATTCACAATCACAGTTTGATAATGCCCGAGCAATGTGGGGGCGGCTCGATCAACGTTTGCCGCTTCAAGGAGAAAGCTTTAATGATGTGCGGATTGCATTTAATGCCATCTTTGGATATTACTTCGGCTACACCCGATCGCTGAGCAATTACATTGGCGGGCAATCTATTAACCGTTTTCGATCGGGTGATGCTCAAGGTCGGTTTCCGTTTGAAGCGGTGCCTTTGGCGGAGCAACGTAAAGCATTAGATCTCATTCGACGAAATGTTTTTGATGAGAAAGCATTTCAGTTTCCGCCAGAGTTGCTAAATAAGCTAGCGCCTTCCCGTTGGAACCATTGGGGGACGATGCCTGCGATGTCAAAGTTGGATTATCCCGTACTCGATCGATTGCTCTTTTTGCAAACCATTACCATGGTCCAACTGACCAATTTCGATCGACTATCTCGCCTGCGTGAAGGCGAACTCAAAAACCCAACCCAAACGCTAACCATTCCAGAACTCATGGATACAATGCAATCCAGCATTTGGAGTGAGGTGTTGAATCCGCAGGACAACTTCAAGCTATCCGCGCCGCGCCGGGGTCTTCAACGTCAACATATGAATCTCTTAGTAGCGATCGCATTGCGTCAATACGAAGTGCCCGACGATGCCCAAACGGTGGTGCGCTATGAAATGCGTCAATTAAAAGAGGCCTTAACTCGCGCCCTGAAAAAGGCGGATTCAAAAGATCTCTACACAGTGGCCCATTTGGAAGAGACTCGCGATCGGTTGGTGAAGGCGATCGATGCCCCGCTAGTTGGCAATTAATCCAATTTATTAAAAAGCCCCGTCTAATCGCTAGACGGGGCTTTTGTTTAGTAAGGAACCCGAAGCAGATAAGCTTGTTTGCGACCGAGCGGGGTGGTAGAAAGGAGCGTCAATTGCCGATCGGTCGCTCAAGGCACAACAATATCAAAATTGCCTTTGCGATCGGTTTCAATGATGGTTTCACCAATGGTAAGAAGATTGACGTTATCGGTCTGGCCAGAGAGTCGAACGTTTTGACCAGCATCCCTCACTTCTAGACGTTCTATAACAATGGTAGGGTCATTGATTAAGGGCGTCGCGGGTAAAGGGGCTTCCTTGGGAATGACGCTACTCTGGAAATCGAGGGGAATCAAGACTTTGACCGACTCTGCTTCTAGGTCTACGGTGCCGGAAAGCGTGGCGACGCCTGTTTTCCCACTGGGCAAGACGCTGACACCAAAGTCGGTACCACGAACACCTGTGACACCTGCGGGAGAGATGATTTGCAGACTAGAATTGGGATTATTAAACCGTCGAATTTTCAGACGGACTTGACCGCCATTGATTTGTAATCGGGTAATAAATCCGCCATTATTGGTTTGTAGCCGATCGATCGCAATTTGCGTTTTTTCACTCACCTGAATAGTCCCGATGCCTTCATCAATTAACAAGGTCGCCGCAGAGTTTTTCCCGGTGATAATTCCGTCGCCAACCTTGGCCAGCCGCTGACCGGGCTGCGCGGTTTGATTGCTTCCATTCGTGCGATAGGTAACGCTGCCAGAGACATTTTGGATTTGGATCCAGCGCTTGAGACGAAGCTGGATGGGGGAATTACTTTGGGCCATTGCGGGGCGGGCAACAATCAGGCTGCTTGGGACAAGCAACAGCATTAAACTGAGAACTCCTAGACAGGGACGAAACATGGTTGCAGGTGATGAAGGTGGACTAGAAGTTTTTTCATATTGTCAGGGTAAATCAATTAACTTAATTAAGGAAAATACATAACTCTGGCTCTAGGTTCATCATTAAGCAACCGCTGCCGCGTATTTTCAGCTTGACTGCGCTCGGTGAAACTGCCCACATAGATATATTGCCCTAATGAATGTTGGCTAATAAAAGGAATTTGGCCTGTTGTACTCATTTTATCGCGAATGCGGGCGAGGTGCGATCGGACTAAATCATCTTGAGCGGTGGGGATAAGGATGACGTAGTGATTTTTAGGAGAATGGCCGATGAAGATGGTCGGGGTGGAGATGGTGGATTCGGAGAGAGGTTCATCTGGGGCGGCTATGGCGCTTTGAGGTAGCAACAATAGAACGAGTAGCGGAGAGATTGGAAGCAGTGGGCGGAGTAGATAAATGATTGACATCATAGATTTAAAAAGATCAATTACGTGACTTTTATCATAAATGACGATGATTAATTAGGATAATCAGGATCCGTGATTCGACATTCCTTAAAATCCTAATTACACACAAGCCGTTTTAATTGCAAAATATTACTCAGTAAGCCCTTCAGTAAATCCTAAAGTACGAACCACCATGAATCCCGAATCTGCTCAACCTCCGATCGAATCTACCCCTTGGGACAACATGCTCAAAAACGTCGGTGAATGGGAGGGTTCATTTACACAATTTGATCTCACGGGGACAGAACTCAGCCATATTCCTTCCCATTTAAAACTCGAAGACCT
>JANMIS010000449.1:0-1450 GCA_031375925.1 Synechococcales cyanobacterium OTE_70_concoct_197_sub | reverse complement strand
TGATCGACGACGTGAGCCAGCTCGAGGTGATAAAATGACGGAAGGCAAAAACGAGTAGGTTGAAACAAAGGGGCAGAAACCGAAGTCGTCCCACGGGTGCCATTCATTATCATAAAGGTTCGCTAGCTAGCCGAGTAGTTGTTTCCGATTGTTATTCCCCAGGGAGCGACATTCAGGCTACGTTCAGCTCATTTACTAGATACTCTCGGATCACCTGTCCGCACCTTCGGTCACAGATATCCCAAAAGGTCAATCAATGAAACCAATCGATAAGAAAAAACTAATCGCTTCGAACGCGGCGGTTCTAGTTGCTGGCATTCTGTGTTCATTTATCTTGCCGATGATCGGGGACTCGATGACAGAAGGCCGAAGCGCTTTTCTCCGAATGATGCTGCATGTTCTCCCGCTAGTTGTTTCCATGTTTGCTTCAAGTGCAATGATCAACAAGTCAATTAACTCGCAACAGTGATTTCCGACCCAAGCAGCGCATCCTTGTGTGTTCTGATCCGCGAGCGGCCGATGACCGCGTCTTTGCCAGCGCATTGGATGATGTAAATCCCCTGGGTGTTCTTCCGTCCAACACGCTGGACTCAGTGTCGGGGTCCGTCAAAGCGACGGTTCTGCCATTGTTAATTGCTCCGTCACCAGCGTGAACTTTGCAGAAATCGCATAAGTGATAGGTTGGGCCATGGATGTTATAACTTACGCTATTAACGGTAGTAATGGCCGGATCGCATCGATCCACTAGGGCGCAATTTCTTGATTCCAACTCCCAATGATCAGCATTGGGTTCATGATGTAGCAGCGTAATCGCTAGACAGCCAGCGAGCCCGAATTTTTCCTGACTTACGCTCGGCTTCGTTTTAAGAGCACGCATCTTGCGACAGCATTCAGCGTGCTGCCACGATATTATGTTGTTTATCAGTATTGCGGAATAGTTTTGAGACAGAGCTTAGCGTAAACCTACCGTAAAAATGCGATCGGCGGTGTAGGAAAACCGTCTTCATTGCCCTGTACCAAGTCATTTCATTCGTGGCTTGTTTCCAACTTCTATTTTAACGCATCTCATCCAAAATGAGTGTGGCTCAACGATGCCGTGGTTAAGGGGCCGCCTCCCATTTGGCGGTGCTGGCGACCGGGCGCATGATGGGGATGGCGATGTAGCCTTGCGGGGCGTCCGTGAAGAGGGTCGTGTCGTTCATGAACGACGAGCCCTCAATCGTTGCGGCTCCGTCGATGAGGAAGTTGCCTTTGCGTTGCATGCCGCCTTTGAATGTCGTGATCGTAACGTCTCCGGGAAGTCGGATGACGTGGAACAAGCCGCGGAGCAGTGGCTGGTGCGTGTCGGTCGCGTTTGAGTTTTCGCGGCCACGATATGCAAACCCGGTCGGATTGAAGTTCATTCCCCATGCCGCTTCGCTCAATGCACCGTCACGATCGACGGTGCCGG
>JANMIS010000446.1:0-4004 GCA_031375925.1 Synechococcales cyanobacterium OTE_70_concoct_197_sub | reverse complement strand
AGCGCAACGTTGCGGGCTAAGGAAAAGTCATCACACCAAACAAATTTTGAAACCTTCGCACCATATTCCAGGGCAATCTCTACCGTGCGATCGGTAGACCCCGTATCTAAAATCACGAGTTCATGGACAAAACCCACCACGCTATCCAGACAAGCCGCTAAGTTTTCGGCTTCATTTCGAACAATCATGCAGAGGCTGAGCACAGGGAATTGTGCAGGTTTTGTCGGAGAAACTTCCATAGAGTCGAACTAAGAGATCTAAATCATATTAAGCTGAAGCGTAGAACGTATTGCTTTGTTTTACTTGCTGCGTTTTACTATAGGGGCATATTGCAATTTGTAGAGTATTCATGACTGCAATCTGGCGGCGAAAAAAGGTTTTGGAATGGGTGGGGCAGGCGATCGTCTTAATGGCGATCGTGGGTCTACTAACATTTCTAGGGTACAACCTCGACCAAAGCCTAAAGCGACTAGGGCTACGACTGGGCTTTAAATTCCTAGAATCCCAGGCGGGATTTAGCGTAGCGGAGTCGGTGATTCCTTATGATCCAAGTCAGCCCTATAGCCGAGTGATTTTGGTCGGGTTTCTCAATTCCCTAAAAGTGATCGTTAGTAGTCTCATTGCGGCTACAGCGATCGGCATTGTGGCCGGAATTGCGCGACTCTCAGATAATTGGCTCGTCCGACAAATCGCCAGGGTCTACGTCGAAGTCCTGCGGAATATGCCCTTACTTTTGCAGCTTTTATTCTGGTATTTTGTCGTCTTTTTGACCTTGCCCAAGCCTGAAAATGCTATTTCGTTAGGCTTTATCCAAATTAGCCGATCGGGTATTAATCTATTCGGTTTAGCATTGTCTCCAGAATTTTCATCTCTATTCGCAGGCCTGACATTTTACACAGGAACGTTCATTGCAGAAATCGTTCGTGGCAGCATTAAAGGCGTCGATCGGGGACAGCAGGAAGCCGCGAGAGCACTGGGTTTGAGTTCAGGCAGCACATTAAAACTCGTGATCTTTCCCCAGGCATTACGATCGATGATTCCTTCACTGGCTAACCAATATTTAAATCTTTCAAAAAACTCTAGCCTTGCGATTGCTATTGGTTATCCCGACCTCTATGCAGTGTCATCCACCACCTTTAATCAAACGGGACGCGCCGTTGAAATGATGATTTTGATCAGCGTCACTTACCTGGCTGTAAGCCTGACGATCGCCAGCCTGCTCAATCTCTACAACAGCCGATTGCAAAGGAGTTCTCGATGAAAAGCACATCCTCTAATCCGGCTCAAGTCTGGATGCAAAAGAATTTATTTAGCACAAAGTTAAACAGCCTACTAACCATTGTTTGTGTAGGCATTTTGTGGGTCATTGTTTCATCTATTTTGACTTGGCTCAGCCAGTCCCAATGGACCGTTGTTACTGAAAATCTAAAATTATTTCTAGTGGGCCGCTACCCGGATGCTCAGATGTGGCGCATGGTCACGATCGCCATTATTCCTTTTATCATTGCGGGTGTGATTGCGGTACGCCGATCGCTAGCTTACATCCTGATTCCCGCTGGATTTGCGGTGATTGCTTGGTTGGCGAATGGTGGCTTAGGCTTGCCATTGATGCGATCAAGTCTCTGGGGCGGGTTGTTTCTGACGTTGTTTGCGGCAGCGTTCAGCACCGTTTTAGCATTTCCCTTAGGATTGCTGTTAGCCTTGGGGCGGCGAAGTCAGTTGCCGATTATTCGTTGGGTTTCGACGGGGTATATTGAATTGGTGCGTGGGTTGCCGTTGATTGGTATTTTGTTTATGGCGCAGGTGATGCTGCCCTTGGTGGTGCCCTTTCGGTTCGATCGACTATTGCGGGCAATTTTAGGATTGACGTTTTTCAACGCCGCCTACTTAGCCGAAAATATCCGATCGGGCTTACAAACCCTACCTCCCGGACAGGCCGAAGCTGCCAGGTCTTTGGGATTAAATTCGATTCAAACCCTACGATTCGTCGTATTACCACAAGCATTACGATTAGTGATTCCTGCAATTGTGGGACAGTTCATCTCCCTGTTCAAAGATACGTCACTCCTAGCATTGTTCGCGCTGTTTGAATTGACGGGGATTGCGCGATCGATTCTCTCGCAGCCCGAGTTCATTGGGCGCAACGGTGAGGTGTACTTATTTATTGGGTTAATCTATTGGGCTTTTTGCTTTGGGTTATCTCAATGGAGTAAACGATTAGAACAGTCTTAAATATTATTCAATTAGAGGTGCGATCGTCATGACCAATCTTGAACACAATCTTGAACATAATTCCCATCCCATCCTAATCGCAGACCGAGTGAATAAATGGTTTGGCAAATTTCAAGTCCTGAAAAACGCAAGTTTACAAGTCAATGCAGGTGAAGTGGTCGTGATTATGGGACCTTCTGGCTCTGGGAAATCCACCTTTATCCGCACCTTTAACGCCCTCGAACCTTACCAAGAAGGCCGCATCACCATAGACGGCATTCCCCTCACTGAAGACATTCAAAACATTGACCAAATCCGGCGCGAGGTCGGTATGGTTTTCCAGCAGTTCAATCTGTTCCCCCATCTTACCGTTCTCGAAAACATCACCCTCGCCCCCATCCAAGTCCGCAAACTCAGCCAAGCTCAAGCCCAAGAAACGGCCCTACAGCTTCTCGATCGCGTCGGCATCCTCGAACAAGCGCACAAGTATCCTGCAAAACTCTCTGGCGGACAGCAGCAGCGGGTCGCGATCGCCCGTGCCCTCGCCATGCAACCCAAGATTATGCTTTTCGACGAACCCACCTCAGCCCTCGACCCCGAGATGGTGCGCGAAGTTCTTGATGTGATGCGATCGTTGGCCCAGTCTGGCATGACCATGCTCGTTGTTACCCATGAAGTGGGATTCGCCCGCGAGGTGGCCGATCGGGTCATCTTTATGGATGCAGGGCAAGTGATTGAAGACACGACCCCGGCTGAATTCTTTACCCAGCCCCGTGAAGCCCGATCGAAGCTGTTTTTAGCTCAAATCCTCTAAAAAATTGCGTCCGGATATATTTCAATAACTTCACATGTTTTGATCTAAACTTCACATGTTTGAAACAATATAGTCAGTATTTTCCGGTAGATTAGTCAAAGACGCACAGCTTACAACTTGCTTACGTCTGTGTTAGACCTTTATGTTAGAAACTGCATCTTACACGCAATTGAATTGAGTCTTTAGAAGAAGAGATAGCTATGGGAGCTACTTTAGATTTCTGAGGGTTGGTTTTGCGTTCGATTAGACCTATACTTCACTGCCTTGTTCGAGACTAACATCGGACAGGGCAGTTTTTTATTGCGCTTGTTTTACTCAGTTTTACTCAATCCACGATCGGGTTCCAAAGTGCTGACAAGCGCGAGCCGCAATCTTAGCGGCATTGGATAAAGCAGTTTGGAAGTCTTGCTGCAAAATGAAGTGACAAAATGCCCCGTGAAAAATGTCCCCCGCACCCAAAGTATCTACAGCTTGAATTTTGGGAACTTCGATCGAACCCAATCGCTCTCGATCGAAATACAAAATCGCTTTTGATCCTTGCGTAATCGCTGCAAACGGGATCTCAAAGGCAGATAAAAAACTAAATACATTCTCATCTGGCGGCATAAAGTCATCTGGCGGCATAAAGTTTGCAGAACAAATTGCATAGTCTACAAAGGGCAGCACAGAGTCAAATCCCGTTTTCCAACTTCCGCCATCTATCACCACAGGAATCCCTTGAGCCTTGGCCTGCTTTGCAATTTCTGCGCTCACTGCCATTTGATGCCCGTCAATCAATACAATATCTACATCATTTAAAATTTCTGCTATTTCTAGTCTATTGGGCAATCGATCGACCTGCAATTGTTTTGCATTAATAGAAATGACGGCCCGATCGCCTGTGCCTTCGGTGACAAGAATCGAAGAAATGGGCGGTGATTCTAAAGAGTCAGGCGATAAATCATATAGATCCAAATCAGTTAAATCATGCCGAATCATG
>JANMIS010000397.1:0-2161 GCA_031375925.1 Synechococcales cyanobacterium OTE_70_concoct_197_sub | reverse complement strand
GCGGTGGGTCCCAGGAAGTCGGCGTCGTTGAGCGAGGTCGTGTAATGCATTTCGCTTTGGAGGCCCACGGAGTTGATCATCCTGTCGCGATCATTTTGCCACAACCACTTCCCAGCCGCTAAATTGGCTCGCAGCAAAACTTGCTGGTCAACACGGCCTTGCAAATCGAATGCAGATGTTTGGAAGCCGTTTGAAAATGATGTTCCGTTGATGCCGACGCGGGATGGATTCAGTGGTACGTCGAGCTGCAAAAAGCTCATTCCGTAGGTAGACGAAGTAGGACGAACAATGGATGCCACGAAAGGGGTCAAATTGACCGTGTCATTCTGGTAGCGAGCGTTCATTGACAGTTGGAAGGGCGATGGGGCTCCAAGCGGAATGCCGCTTGCTGGATCGTAGTTCTGAAATTGATTGTCATTGATATCTGTTCGAATCGACACGTTGGGTGCGGTTGGCAAGTTCAAAGCGGCACCTGCGGACCAATAAAGTACATCGCTCTCAACTAATGCGATTTTATAGATCAGGCCAAGATTGCCGATGGAATTATCTGTGTCATTTAACGGGAACGCTGTGATCGGCCCGGTCGTTTGAGTGATGTTCAAGTTGGAGGCAAGTTGGGTGTTGATTGGAAGTCGGACATCCAATGAACTGTTGTCGGTGAGTTTGCGCTCGAGGCCAAACGTCCATGTGTTGATGTCTAGACTATTCCGACCACCCGTTGGAGTGTAGCCCAGAACATCAATATCGGTCGCATTGTGAAAGTGGCGATAATTGACGTAGAAGCGATCGGTCACGAACGGGCTATTGTTCTCTGCAATATTAATTCGGCTGCCACCAAATGATGGGTGACCGATGCGAACAGCGGGACTGCCAGTTTGTAGCAATCCCACGTTTGGGTGTGACTTATCGTTTGGAAACCCTCCAAGCTGAAAAACGCCGCCGCCGCCGCTGGGTGTATCACCCATCATGTAGGGAACATCGGAGAGACTGGAAAACCGACTTTTTTGCGGTGGCTTGGGCGTGTTCGAAGAAACCGGCCGAGCGGGACGATTCGAGTTCGTTGCTGGCTGAGCGCTGGGTGTTATGGTTGGCGTGCTCGGGTTGCCGGCAGGAGACGGGGTTTGAGCGAAGACGCTTTGCCCTACGGCCGTAAAAACCGCCGCGTTAAGGAGCGCCCGATTGAGTCGTCGCAAGGACATGATCATGAATCGCTATCGTTAAACAAGTTACTATCGCCAAACAAGTTACTATCGTTCTAATCCGTACAGGTTTTATCGACGTGCGCCATAGGACTGTCACAAACAAACTAGGCAGTATTAGACAAGTAGGGAGTAAAAGTGACGCGACCGGAATTGATAGCTATCGTGCGACCTAGTCGCAACTCGCGTTAGCCCGATACAGCCAACAAAACTCAATTGGTCGGGCGAGCGGCGGCATTGCTTATGAATGAATCGAACGACAAGACCGTTGCCGTCTTCGCCGCATACATGGATGCAGGCAATGGAGCGCCCGTGTTTTCACCGGTCAGAGGATTGATGCCGGGCATCGATAGGATACTGAAATCCCAGGGCGGGGTTCCCTCGAGAAACTGGAAGAGATCAACAAATCGAAGTCGACGCCCACTCAACAACGCGATCTAGCGGTTGCGTTACGAACGCGGGCTGAGCTTATGAATACCGATACCCAGTCTGTTGCGATTCGGGACCTCGAAAGGTCGATAGAACTCCTAGAGGCGCTAGTCGCAGCCCATCCAGATCGCGTTGAATTTGCTCAAGAGTTGCAAGAGTCCTGAGCAACGCTCAAGGATAAGAAACTTTACTAAAAGCGTCGGTTCACAGATAAGCTGTATTCGAAGTCATAGACTCGATCTGAGCCAGTTCGAATTGGCACCGCGAAGCCATTGGTAATCAACGTTCGCTGAAGTACGGCTTGAACAGCAATCACCGTATCGAGCAGATCATTTCGATTTGCAGTGTTGCCAAAGCCGACGTCCGAACCAATGCCAAGGGTTGGCGCCGCTGCGGTGGGTCCCAGGAAGTCGGCGTCGTTGAGCGAGGTCGTGTAATGCATTTCGCTTTGGAGGCCCACGGAGTTGATCATCCTGTCGCGATCATTTTGCCACAACCACTTCCCAGCCGCTAAATTGGCTCGCAGCAAAACT
>JANMIS010000379.1:0-1465 GCA_031375925.1 Synechococcales cyanobacterium OTE_70_concoct_197_sub | reverse complement strand
CGATTCCACATCCGCGAGCCATCATCGTATCGATCTGAGCCAAAATGGTTTCTGTTTGTGGAAGTCGCTGAGGTGGAAATGTATCACCAATAAATACGACGGTACCAAACGCGTTAAGCTTGGACGGTTCATGCGGCCATTCGGAAACAATTTCTGCGGTGACGTCAGGGACGTTCGCCATGTTCTCCAAACAGTATTTCATCAAACGCGCACCGGCGGCGACTTCGTGAGTTCCTGGTGGATGAGTGCTTGGACCGACAACAATCAATACTCGATTGGACTCGGCACCCAGGGTGAAAGCTGAAGCGAAAAAACCGGCGATTAAGCCTAACAAAAGCAAACGCAAAAACTTCTTGTCAAGGCTCATTGCAGTTTCCTTGCGTGTCTATCGAAGGATTAACAAAATTCCAGAGTAACATAGCCAGTTCGTTTAAGCAAAGTCTTGCGACCAGTCTTTAAGACGCAGGTCTTATGCCTTCGCATCGGATTGCGTTCGGCATATCGGTATACGTCGCCTAACGCAGCCAGGATTTGAGGGAGTTTTACTTAAGTCTTAGCTGCAGGCATTTTCTGAACGCTTGACAGAACAGGCCAATCCATTGCGAGCACTCATGTTCCTCTACTTATTTCGAGACGCGATTCCGGTTACGCGGGGCCAATTTGGCAATAGCAAATTTCGACTTAGGCTGTATGCTGGGGTAAGTAAACGGTTATGCCGCTATGCCGCCGAATTTTGTGCAGCGGTCACTTGTCTAGAATTAATGCGGGAGGTTTCTTGATGAAACGAAAAGGGTTTCGGTTTAGCGGATTTACTTTGGTTGAGTTATTAGTGGTGATTGCGATTATTGGCATTCTTGTTGGGCTGCTTCTGCCAGCGGTTCAAGCGGCCCGCGAGGCAGCTCGACGGATGAGTTGCAGTAACAATGCAAAGCAATTCGCTTTGGCGCTACATACGTATGCCGATGCTTACAAGGCGTTTCCGTCTCGTCGGTCGGGCACGACTGGACAAAATGGAACTTCAAACACGCCGCAAAATGCGAATAACACTTTGCACAATTCAGGCCGGCTCTCTGCTTTTATTGGATTGCTTCCGTACATCGAACAATCCGCCATGTACAACCAGATCATGGCTGGCAATCCAAGCGCTGGCATCGCGCCTGGTGGTCCACGCGGCGATCAGAACCCCACTGGCTATGTTTGGAACGTCGCTCCACCATCTCTAAGATGCCCATCCGATCCGGGTGCTGCAGCTGGTGGTACTTTGTTCAGCTACGCATTTTCTTCAGGCGATCAAATATCAGCTCTAAACGGCGCTCCAAACCGTGGCCTGTTTGGCCAGTTTGGATGGAGGAAGTTTGCGAGCATTACTGACGGTACCAGCAACACAATAGGCATGAGCGAATTGCTTTGCCAAGCGCCAACTGGAAACGGCGGGCAAAACGGTGCTACCGCTGCAGCCAATTCG
>JANMIS010000684.1:0-3328 GCA_031375925.1 Synechococcales cyanobacterium OTE_70_concoct_197_sub | reverse complement strand
GTGCCAACCAAAATGCGACAGTCGTTGCGACGACTCAGAGTCCGATTACTGCGCCAGAAGCGGGCGCCGCCGGCTGGGTTTATAACCAGACCACCGGTGATATCACTGTCAACGATGCCACATATATCAGCTGGTAATTGTAGGTTCATTAGATGTAAACGAGACGGCGATCACTTCGGACACAGCCGTTCCGCGCCCGAAGACCCGTGATGGATGCGTTGGCGGTTCAGCTTTTTGCCAGTCAAGGGGGAAATCATACGATGAACGATACAAATGTGATCCGCATTTTGGTTGCTGAAGACAATCGTGTGCTAGCTGACGTGTTGCGATTTAATTTGCAACGCGCGGGTTTCGAAGTAACCATCGCAAACAACGGCTTCGTTGCGATTGAACTGCTGAAGCAAAGCGATTTTCAACTTCTCATCACCGATTATCAGATGCCCATTGTCGATGGAGAAGAACTGTGCAAGGCAGTCCGAGAACAACTGCATATTGAACGAATGCCGATCATAATGTGTTCGGCCAAAGGATACGAGATCGATATTGAACGACTAAAGACTCACTATCGAATATCTAGGGTAATTCTTAAGCCTTTTAGTATGCGGGAAATTGTATCCCTATCGCAAGTCTTAACGGCGTCCGAATTCTCCAACCTTAGCGTCTGATCAATATTCATGTTTTCCCCAACCTACTCACTTCCGCTCGCTCGACGACTAGTCGGACGGTATTTGATCTTCGGATTGGCAGGGTTATTCGTCTGCATCTGTTTGATTTTGGCGTTCCAACACTTCGGTACGTTTCGCGAGCACTTAGGCTTTGCGGTGGCAGCCGCTGTGGGATTTTTGGTTGTCGGGGCGTTGGTCTTGTATCGGACTGTTCAGGTAAACGAGGCCATCGAAAAACAACTTCGCCAACTGGCAGCGACCTGGTCATCCGATAGCTCAATGTTGCAGCCGCTAGCGGCGTCCGATGCGGCCGCTGTGGGTTGGAATGCGGTTATCCAAAACTTGCGGCAGCAGAGTACCATCTCTGCGTTGGAGGCTCGTTTTAACGAACTGACAGATTCAGCCGATGACAAGAAGTGGAATCGCATTTTTCATGCGTTGCACGAGGGGATTGCTGTCTGCGATCGCAACGGAGTGGTTGTCACGGCAAATAACGCGTTTAAGGCGTTGCTCGGTCTCACCGATAGCAGCTTGGCACTTGGTAGTACAATGGCAGAACTCATTGAATCTGCCGTCGGCGATGCGATGGGTGGGATGCCAAAGAACACCCTCGTTGGCTCGGCCCCATTTGTTGCGGAAGTCCGCAAAGGAACTCACCTTGCCGACGGTGTTTGGCGTATCAGCCGTACGCCGGTTCTCGATGAAGAAACGGAAAGCAGCGTCACGCTTTGGACCATCCGAGATGTTACGCAACAGAAAATGGCAGACGAGATGCGTAATCAATTTGTTTTTACTGCCACTCACGAATTACGCACGCCGCTGGCAAACATAAAAGCTTATGCGGAGACGCTCGCTGTCTCAGATAACATCGATATCGCCGATCAGAAGAATTTCTACAACATTATCAACAACGAAGCCACTCGCTTAGCGCGATTCGTCGACGAGTTACTCAACGTAAGCCAAATGGAATCCGGGGCAGTCACGCTTACGCGAGGCGAAACGGACGTCGAACGGATGCTCATCGAAGTCGTCGATAACCTTAAGCCACAGATCCAGCAGAAGGAGCTTCTGTTTGAAAACCAGTTTCCTGCCAAATTGCCCAAGCTGCGACTAGACAAAGATAAAGTCGTTGCGGCCTTGGTCAATCTCTTAGGCAATGCTGTAAAGTACACTGCCATCAAAGGGACAGTACGATTTATTGTGGAGGTAGATGAAAGCCAGATCTATTTTCATGTCGAAGATACAGGCATTGGCATCAGCGCCGAAGAGCTGCCGCGAATTTCGGAAAAATTCTTTCGGAGCAGTGACACGCGGGTACAAAGCATTGTTGGCAGTGGTCTTGGTCTGGCATTTTCTCAAGAAGTTGCCCGTCTACATCACGGGAAAATTACCGTTAAGAGCGATCTCAATAAAGGTTCACGTTTCACACTGAGCTTACCGCTCGCATAGGGGGAGATCTGCACGATGTTTCAAGTTTCTCTTCAAGGCGCGGTTCAAGTCGTTTCCAGCAACGTGCCGTTCATCACGGAAAACCTGCCCGCCGCTCGTGCGGCATTTGAGCAATGCTTTGGCAAGGGGCAACCGCAGATCGTAATCCATTTGGGAGGAATTGCCCTGTTTGATAGCGAGGGGCTGGAACTGTTGCTTGACATACGCGATCGCGTTCTTCGATGTGGAGGCGCTGTACATCTCGCCGAACCCAGAGCCCTTTGTCGCGACATCCTCCAGGCAACAGGTTTGGCCAGCGGTTTCGCCATCTTCGACGACCTGAATGCGGCGGTCGGGAGTTTTGCACAATGAGCTTAGCCCTCGATTTTCCAATCGCCGACAGCCGGGCGACCTCACCGGCCCGAGCCGTTGTTGAAAGTGCTTTGCCGCTCGGCGAACGATTATTCCGCGCCGGTGTGCTTACCGCGGAGGAACTGGAAACGGCGCTCAATCAGCATTCCGACAAAAAGATGCAGTTTGGGGAAACGTTACTGGAATTGGGGTTTGTCGACATCAATACTCTTCTTCAGTTTCTGAGTTCTCAGCTGCAGGTGCCTGGTGTTCGGATCCGTGAAGGGCTGGTCGATCCAGCGGTTGTGCGTTTGTTGCCGCGTCAAAAGGCGGAAGCCCTGTGCGCCGTCGCGATGTTTAAAGTTCGGAACACTCTGACAGTAGCCATGGCGGAGCCATGTCATTTGCAGCAAATTGACGAAATCGAACGGATTACGGGACTGAGGGTCCGACCTGTTCTTGCCCTGCGGTCCAACATCATCAGTATCCTGCCGCGGTGCTACGAAGATAACTTTGCAGTGGATGCCGTTACGGCTGACTTCTCGCGAGATAACGTTGAGTTCGAGACGGAAGCCTTTGACATCGATGTTTCGAATGTGGATTCGTTGGCTGAAGGCAGCCCGATCATCAACCTCGTGAATTACATGATCTACAGTGCCGTTCGCCAGAAGGCCAGTGACATCCATATCGAACCCGGGCACCAAAGTACTACCGTACGATTCCGCGTCGATGGGATGCTGCGTGAAGCACTCAGACCGCGTCGCGAATTCCATCCAGCAATTGTCTCTCGCCTGAAGGTGATGGCGAAGCTCGATATTGCTGAGCACCGGATACCTCAGGATGGACGCATCCACGTGAGGGTGGACGGCCGGGAAATCGATCTG
>JANMIS010000332.1:0-2471 GCA_031375925.1 Synechococcales cyanobacterium OTE_70_concoct_197_sub | reverse complement strand
GGGGAGCGATTGTTATTAAGCTGCGATCGTCTAATCATCAATCTCAAATGAAAATCGTCGCCGTTTCCCATCAAACTTGATACAACATTGATTCAAAATATCTCGACCCAAAATCATTCTTTGAGCACCGCCAATTAATCGAGCTTCACACGAAAGAACCTTAACACCCACAAAAGACACTCCTCCCAACTCCAAACTCACCCGACAGGGATAGCCAATAGTATTACCTCCGCCCACACCCGTAATTAACTCTTTGGTTTTCAATACTGGAAGCTGAAGAACTGAAACAGCATCTAGTGGAATCAAAGTACAATCTGACCCTGTATCTAGAAAAGCCTCGATCGGATATTGGCGTTGACGGCTTTCGTCAGGATGAGCCAACACAAGCGAAAGAATAGGGGCAAATGGAATTGCAAGATTATCTGAAATCTTTGTGTAAGAGTACTCAATCATGTATTGATCGGACTGCGAAACGCACCGCCAACATGATAAACAGGCTCTTCTACCGTAACCCACTGCATCAGAATATCGCGGTAGCCATACTTGTGATAAACCCGTTCTGCCATTGCCCGATCGTCCCAATCATGATCCAAAACTTGACCATCCTCAAAGGCAACATATTGATTGAGATAATTTTTTAGCAAATCAGGCTTAGTCGCCTCAAAGAGCGATTGCTGACGATCAAGATACTCTAATCGATCTCGATCGATATAGGTGGAGAGTTCTTCCTGTGTCATAAAAGTTAGCCTCCTAAAATGCTTCAATACCAATTCTAGCGCACCCGTTGTTCGATTAATTCCAAAACTGCCCCGAATACGGAACGGTAGGCGGCAGGCGTAAAAGCCAACACAAACGATTGTTAAAACATTCCACCCATGTTCAAAAGTCGCGTCACACTGCTGGGTAATTCAGTATTAAACCGCAGCGGCATTTCAGGGGTCGATCGGGACTGAACATAGCCTGCACTGAGAAACGCTTGATACCGATCGCGTTCAGGCGTGAATTGTTTGACAAATGCTAGAGTCGTTCCTCTAACTGTTTCCCGGAGTGACGCAGTTTCTAATCCGCCGCGTTCTTTAATCAGCGTTCTGTCATTCGTGCTAGCGGTGAGCCGATCGCTTACACTCAAATGCGTCGCTCCGATCGCAGTCAGCAAATACTTTGGCGATGGCAACTGCATAAAGGGCTGCAATTGCTGATCGAAGGTTGGAGTCAATCCGTCTTCTGTACTGGTTAGCATTAACGTGGGTGTTTTGACTTGTTTTAACCCCGACTTGCCGAAGATCTGTCCAGCCACGGGATTGAGGGCGATTGCACCCACCACCCGACCGTCACGGAGATTAATGGTTCGATCGGGGAGTGATTTGCCTGCGCATTGGAGCCAGTCCGCAGGCGATCGGGTGATTAAGCGATTGCGTTGCTGACAAAATTGACGAAGTTCATCAAGTTGTAATTCGCCGCCTGCTAAAGCTAAAGCATCGTAGCCGCCCATAGAATGGCCCACGACAACAAGCTGTTTAAAATTAAGTCGTGTTTTGAAATCTGGGAGTTTTTCGAGTTCTGCTAAAGCAAACTGCAAATCCTTGGGACGATCGAGCAATTCCTGGGCAGGTAACAGCTTCTCGATATCAAACGCTGAAAGCCGAAACAAATTCAGCACCGTGGGATGTTCGACCACGATCGCATTAATTCCATGGGATGCAAAATGATTGCCCAAATAGCCCAAAAAACTCCGACTCGCTTCAAATCCCGGCGAAATCACCACCGTCGGGGTGTTGGGAGATGCTGTTTCACTGAGGTACAGATCCACCGGAATCTCCCGATTTTTGCGCCCACTGTCAGCCAGGATTAAAGTCTGGCGCTGGTATGCGATCGGTCCTGGGACGCTCGGATCGATCGCAGAATTAAAATTTGATTGCCCCTCTACCATTAAGCCTTTTTCCAAAACCGATCCCAAGGCTTGGCTTTTCCAATAGTTAAGATTGATTTTGGACCCGATGGCATCAGCTTGAGACAGGTCGATCGTAACGGTTTTGGTTGGGATTGTTTTTAAGACCCCGATCGCATCCACCTTTCCAAACTGGGCGGCTGCTAAGGAGACTCCGGCCTGCACGAGTTCTGGCGTAAGTCCCGGAGACGCGCTTTGCACATTGTCCATAAGCTGTTTGCCTGCGGGAGACTTGAGAAGATTGCTGACGACCGTATCGACCAGTTTTGGATTGAGTTCGAGCTTGGTGGTGAGGCCCTTACGGACACCGGGGGTGAGAAAAGCGCTAAACAGTTGCAGGCTAGGGGAAAGCTCTCCCGTCTTGGCGTAGGTCTCTACCTCAGACACCTTGACCGTCTGCTCAAAAGGCCCAAAGCGTAGGGTAAGTTCTTCCGCCGCTTGGCTTGCTTGAGCGCCGCCTAGGATGATAGTGCTGATAGTGAAAAAGGCGATCGTAAACGGGTTAGCCCGTTTTTTCATGGGG
>JANMIS010000677.1:0-2891 GCA_031375925.1 Synechococcales cyanobacterium OTE_70_concoct_197_sub | reverse complement strand
GCTTTGGTGGTGAACTGACGGGGCTGGGGGCTGAGGTAGTCTGCGCCGTACATGGCTTGAACGCATTCACGAGCGGCTTCGATCGCCTGCTGCGACAGATGCACGGAGTCTGTCCGCATGTAGGTGATGTAGCCGTTTTCGTAGAGGCTTTGGGCGGTGCGCATGGTGTCGCGGGCAGACAAACCAATTTTGCGGTTGGATTCCTGCTGGAGCGTGGAGGTGGTGAAGGGCGGGGAGGGTTTGCGGGTGACGGGGCGCTCTTCTACGTCGGTCACGGTCCAAGGCTTGCCGTCGAGACGCGCTTGCAGGGCACGGGCTTGATCTTCGTTAAGCAGTACGACCTTGCGACCTTCGGTGACTTGTCCCGTGTTTTCGTCGAAGTCTGCTCCTGTTGCGAGCTTTTGACCCGCTAAGGTCATCATTTTTGCTTCAAATTGAACGAGTTTTGAGGTTTTCCCCTTGCCTTCGGTGACACCGAGTAAGGCTTTGAGATCCCAGTAGGAACCGCGTTTGAAGGCTTGCCGATCGCGCTCCCGACGCACCAAAACTTTAACGGCCACCGACTGCACTCGACCTGCGGAGAGACCGTAGGCGATTTTTTTCCACAGTAGGGGGGAAAGCGTGTAGCCCACGAGCCGATCGAGGATCCGCCGAGTTTCTTGAGCGCGCACCACCTTGTCGTCTACATCGCGGCAGTCCAAGATCGCGGCTTGAATGGCTTCTTGGGTAATTTCGTGAAAGACCATGCGCTTGACGGGCACTTTGGGCTTCAACACCTGCAACAAATGCCAGGAAATGCTTTCACCTTCGCGGTCTTCGTCCGTCGCTAGGAGCAGTTCGTCAGCATCCTTGAGCGCATCTTTTAGCATTTTGACGACTTTTTTCTTGTCGTCAGGGATCAAGTAAATCGGGTCAAAATCCCCGTAGACATCCACGCCTAGCTCTCGAACCCGCTTGTCAGTGATTTCTTTCGGGACATCTGACGTGGACTGAGGCAGGTCCCGGATGTGGCCCATGGAAGCTTCGACCCGAAATCCTTCAGGAAGGTAGTTTCGGATGGTCTTGGCTTTGGTGGGGGATTCGACGATGACAAGGGTGGACATGAGAGGTCTAGCGGGGGCGGGGTGGACAGGGAATGGTCGATCGGAGCGCTATCAGTAAAATCGCTATCTCTAATTTGTACCTTATATAGGCCGTTTGTGGGTTTGACTTAAATCTAACCAGATTTTCTTAAGAGTTACGACAAGCCATTGACATTGGCGCTGCCTTAAAGATGATTTACTTTCAGAACATGCGATTGTCTTTGACCTTTCCACAAGATCGGTCAGTTTGTCAAATTACTTTTTCCCGAGGGTCTCGATTATTTTTTCTCTCCAAACATAGCTTGACAGCACGATCGGAAATTACTACCCCGTTCTTCAAAGCTGGAATATTGGTCAAAACTGGCGCAGGCAGGCGAGAGCAACACGTCCTTTGCGCCATGGATTTGGGCGAGTTCGCCCGATCGTCTGACGGCGTTTTCCATGGTTTCGACAATTTCAGCATTGTGATATCCAGCGGCGGTCAAGCGATCGTTGAAGGTTTGTGCAGCGTTCCCGATTAATAAAACAGCAGCGGCTTTGGTTTTGATCATTTCTAGCCATTCACGATCGTCGCCTTCTTTGGGTTCACCGCCTGCAATTAAAATGGCTGGGGATTTGACGGACCTCAAACCGACGACTGCGGCATCGTAATTGGTGGCTTTGCTGTCATTGATAAAATCAATGTTGTTCCAAGTTAAAATGTATTCTAATCGATGCTCGACTCCGCCAAAGTTTTGAATGGCTTGGACGATCGCATTGTTGTTGATCCCAGCAAATTTAGCAGCGGCGACGGCCATTAATAGATTTTGTAAATTGTGTTCACCCGGCATTTTCAAGGTATTCGCAGCCATCAACGTTTCGCCTTGAAATACAATCTTCCCGTCGTCAATCCAAATGCCTGTTTCAGGATTGCCAACGAGATTAGCTTTGCCTTTAACGCTAGTCCAACAGGCTTTTGGAGTGGTGGGAAATCCCTGAGCCTGACCGAGTTTTCGCAGTTCGGGATCGTCGCCGTTGAAAATTTGAATGGACGATCGGGCCAATAATCTTGCCTTCATTTCAAAGTAATTCGTCATGGTTTTGTGACGTGCCAAATGGTCGGGCGTGAAGGTCGTCCATAGAGCAATGTGCGGCGTTAAGGTCGGCGAACTTTCGATTTGATAACTGCTGAGTTCGGCGATTGCGAAATCAATGGGTTTAGTTTGATGTGACAACGCCACTTCACAAGCAGCGTAACCAATGTTGCCAAATGCTGGTGCATGATGGCCAGCCGCGTCAAAAATCGCAGCAGTCAGAGCGGTAGTGGTGGTTTTGCCGTTAGTCCCGGTGATAGCGATCCAGGGAGCGTTGCGAAGGTTGCGCCATGCGAGTTCCATTTCGCCGATCGTGACGATGCCGAGGCTTCGCGATTTAGTTAGGCTCGGGACATCCCACGGAACGCCGGGACTGACGACGAGCAAATCGGGTTTTGATTGTTCGGGATCGAAGTTATCGCCCAGCAGGACGGTGATGCCTTCTGAACGTAGTTCTTCAGCTTGGGGTTTGAGCTTGTCTGATGGGTTCCGATCGCTAATGGTCACGTCCCAACCTTGGGCTTTTAAAAGTTTCGCCGCTGCGTTGCCCGATTTTCCCAGTCCAATAATTACCGCGTTAGCCATACCAATTCGATCGCCTCAAAACACCCATGTAGGGTTTATCAATCGTGAGGATACTACATTTATGGACTCGATTTAGGTTGAGTTATGCGGCGATCGCAGGCAATCTTAGGGGTACCAGCGCTTCATGTAAGACACTAGGTTTTGCACTGAG
>JANMIS010000304.1:0-1193 GCA_031375925.1 Synechococcales cyanobacterium OTE_70_concoct_197_sub | reverse complement strand
GTTCAGGGTTTGGCTTGCCAAACCCCTACGGTCTCTGGAATGTAAATCACCCGCCCCTACATTCTCACCATCTCACGAGGTCTATCCACAACCTTCGCCGTCAGCGCTTCCTCTAGGGGCGATCGGCCAAGCTGCTCCTCTAAGACCAGCATCACCTCACGGCCAAAGTCTGCTGAGTTCCGCCGCCAAGCCTGAAGACAAACATCCCCAAAATAGTCGCCCATCTTCCCCGGATTCCATAGAAGCTTCATGGCATTCCAAGGCATTTGGTTCATGGGGTCATAGTCCCGATTCAACACCCCCGTCTCAAAGGCGTAGTCCTCCAAATGGGTGTGGGGCTGTAGCCCAATAAAGAAAATTGCAGGCTCGACCTTATCCGCGCCAAAGATATTCTCTAGCTCACGGTGATAGGCGATCGTCTGCCGAATCGTCTCAAAGGTTTCATCAATGACATTGAAGGAATAATTCACTGAAACCATCGCATCAAAGCCCGCCGCCTTCAAATCGCGACAGTTTTGCAGGACCGTGCGAAGGTTGTAGCCCATGCGCATCTTTCGCACTAGCTCCTGGGATCCACTCGTAATCCCAATCTCAAAATAATTCATTCCAGTCCGCACCATCAGATCCGCAAGTTCCGGATCCATATTGTCGGCTCGAATGTAAGCAGCCCAGTGAATGTCCTGCATTCCTTCGGCTAGAACTTTACGAAGCAAAATCTTCGCATCTTCAATGTACTTACGAGCCGGAATGAATTGTGCATCAGTAAACCAAAAATTGCGAATGCCCCGATCGTAGAGTTGCCGCATCTCCGCCACAACTTCATCGGTCGGGTTAATCCGCACCTGCTTTCCTTCAATTACGGTATAAACGCAATAGCAGCAATTATGAGGACAGCCGCGTTTTGTTTGCACCCCGACATAAAAGTCATCAGATTCGAAATAGTAATTAAAGTCTGACCAAATTCCTTCGATATAGTCATAGTTACAGGCTGACTTTTCAATGGATTTAGGCGCTTCATGGATCAACCGATTGCGGGGCTTCTCCATCCCCGCCACATAGCAGCGTTCCCCCGCCAAGCTCTCACCCCGAATTAGCCGCTCCAGCAGCGATTCTCCTTCCCCCACAGAAACGATCGTCCCCTTGGGCAGCTTATCTCCAAGCTGCTCATAAAACACACTCACCGCACCGCCGCC
>JANMIS010000276.1:0-4377 GCA_031375925.1 Synechococcales cyanobacterium OTE_70_concoct_197_sub | reverse complement strand
CCAGCCCAAAATCCTGATAGGGGAAGGCATCGAGTTTTATATGCGTTGCCATACCTGGCTTAACAAAACCCGCTTCTTGGCTGGGCAGCAGCGTTGATAAAATCAAGGGTTTTCCTTGGGGTGAAATCTCTGCGATCGCATCTCCCGGCTGAACGACTTGACCACTGTGTTTTACGTTTAATGTGGTAATCACACCGCTAGCCGGAGCATATAGGTAGCGTTGATCTTTTTTAGCTTTCGCGGTTGCGATTTGAGCTTTAACTTCAGTCATTTTGCCACGAATTTCGGTTTGGCGTAGACGGAGTTGTTCTATTTCCTGCTGGGTAGACAGTTGTGCTTGAGTCGCTTCCGATCGTTTGCGCTCTAAGTCTGCATTTAACCTGTCCCGATCGCCGATCGCCTGTTCTAATTTGCCCGTTCCTTCCGTAATGGTCCGTTCTCGCTCCTGAACAGCCTGTTCCATTTGAGTTACTTGGTCTTTGGGGTAGCCGCCTTCATTGGCCAATATCCGAAACTTCTCAATGCGTTGGCGCTGAACGGCAATTTCTTTTTCAATCTGCTGATTTAACGTCCTTTGGGTATTAGATAGCGCTTTATTTTGGCTGAGGGTGGCTTGCTGCGATTGCATATCACTCTTAGCAATCATCGATCGAATTTCTAGTTGTGATCGCGTCTTTTCAACCATAACCTCGGTTTGATTCAGTTCGCCTTGCTGCGCCATCAACAAGGTTTGAAGCTGTTCCATACCTTTTGTATCTAGGTCAGACTCTAGCGCAGCTAACACCTGCCCTCTCTGCACGGTGTCCCCTTCTTTAACCGTCACCGTCGCCACTTTTCCCAGTTCTACAGGCTGGACCTTCACAGCGGCATCCTGCGGCCCGATTTTGCCGGGAGCCTTCGCGATTTCATCGACCTGACCCAACCAAGCCCAAGCTAAAAAAGTCCCTAAAAAAAGACATCCAGCCAATGCAAACTTCAACGGTAAAGTCGATGCAGGTTGATCTAAAACAGTCTGAACTGAATCGGACCAAGGCGATAAAGAAATGTGAGGTGATAAATTTGACGATCGCTCTTCTGACTGTTTTTCAATCGTCTTTTTATCAAAAATACGATTGACTAAGCGATCGTCATGACGATGACTAGGTGGAGATTTTAAACTCACCATAATAGAGACTCCGCAGTAAAAGTATAGAGCACAGGCTAAAACCGAGAAAGCAACATTTGCGAGCTAACTTGCTAATTGCTGCTGAGCTAGATGGAAGTAGAGTCCTCGCCTTTCCATCAGCTCAGCATGATCGCCTTGTTCCACGAGCAAACCCCGATCGAGGACTAAAATCAAATCTGCACGCTGAACGGTAGACAACCGATGCGCAATGATAAAAGTGGTGCGATCACGGCTAATTCGATCGAGATTTTGTTGAAAACGCCGTTCAGATTCTGTATCTAAGGCACTGGTCGCCTCATCTAAAATCAACATTGCCGGATCCCCCAAGAGTGCCCGTGCGATGGCCACTCGCTGCCGTTGACCCCCGGAAAGATTCGCCCCGCGTTCGCCCACCTTGGTTTGGTAGCCCAAGGGTAATTCTTGAATAAAAGCATGAGCCTCCGCTAGTTTTGCAGCGTGGGTAATGTGATCTAATGCATAATCAGGCCGATAGAGCTGAATGTTTTCTGCAATGCTCCCAGAAAATAAGAAGCAATCCTGTGGAACAACGCCTAACTGCGATCGTAGTGACTTTGGCGACACTTGATCGGTCCCATAGCCATCTATTAAAATGCGACCCTTTGTGGGTAAATACAATCCCTGTAAAAGTTTGATTAAAGTAGATTTCCCTGATCCACTACGGCCTACGATCGCCACAGTCTGACCCGGATTGACCGTGAAAGAAAGATTGGAAATAGTGGGATCTTCCTCTAGACCATCGTAAGCAAACACCACCCGATCAAATCGAACTTCCCCTACGATCGTCGGCATTAAAGTTTGAGCGAGGGGCACACAAGATTGAGCATTCGAATCTCCTGTATTTGACGCAGAATTTGATGTAAATCCTATGATTTTTTTTGAACTCGACCTCACATCCTCAGGTGTTGCGGAAAAGACATCATTTAGACGCTCGATCGCAATTAAGACCTCCTGAAATTCATCCCATACGCCGACCACTGCCAATAGGGGTGAGAGCACATTCCCAATTAAAATATTAAACGCAACAAATTGCCCGATCGTGAGTTGCCCCTGAATGACCAACATTGCGCCATACCAGAGTAAAGCAGTAGAAGCAATTGTTTGAATCATTCCTCCGGTTAGGTTTACATTGTTTGACAGCTTCTGATAGCGAAAGCGTTGATTGAGTAAGTTAACCAGCCGCTCCTCCCAGCGCCAGCGTAAGTCTTGCTCTGAGGCGGTGGATTTGAGGGTGGCAATGCCGCTCATCATCTCGACGGATAGCGAAGTTTCTTCACTTTCAGCCTTGAACATTGATCGCGAAATCCGCTTCATAAAAGGGGTCGCCACCAAGGTCAAAATAGCAAACGGAGGAATCATTGCCATCACTAATAGCGCTAGTTTGGCATTGTAGTAGAACATTAAGCCAATGTAGACGATCGCCATCGCTGCATCAAGCCAAACTGAAACAGCCTGACGAATCAAAAATTGTTGGATTTTAGAATTTTCTTGAATGCGAGTTAGAATGTCACCTACATGGCGATCTTCAAAAAATTTCAACGGCAATCTTAATGTGTGACGCATAAATCCACTCATCAAGGTTAAGTCTAAGCGATTTGCAAAGTAGTCGAGAAGATATTGCCGCACTGACATCAATCCTACCCGCCAAATCCCGAACATCAAGGCTCCGATCGCAAAGACATGCAGGGCACTCAGGCTTTTTTGAACAACCACTTCATCAAGAATAATCTGGGTAAACATCGGTGCAACCAACCCAAAAACTTGAGCCAGCAGCGTAATCGCAATAATTTGACCCAACACGCCTGATTCTCTGACTAATAACCCTGAAAACTGACTCAATGACTGAGTGGCTTCTGGCTTTTGTTGATGGAATTCACTCGTTGGCTCTAGAAGTAGGGCGTACCCCGTCCAATGCTGCTGAAAGACTTTCGGTGAGAACTTCTTTTGCCCGCCGGCTGGATCTGCAACTAGCACTTTAGATCCTCCACTGGGATAAACCACGACGTAGTGTTCTCCGTCCCAATGGGCAATCCAGGGCGATCGTAATTTCGCTAAATAGTTCCAACTCGACCGCACTGGACGTGCCTGAAAGCCGATCGCCTCCGCAGCCTTCGCCAACTGCTGTAATTGCGCTCCCGATCGTCCCACATTGCACAACTCCCGTAATTGCGGTATGGCATAGCGCTGCCCCCAATACTGAGCAATCATCGCCAGACAAGTGGGGCCACAGTCGGATACACTCTGCTGCTCAATGTAAGGTCTTTGACCCAGCAAAGGCAATCGTCTTCTGCGTTTAGAAGCGGGAAATTCAATAATATTTGAGGATTTAGGCTGGGATGATGAAGGGGGCGATAAAGGATTGAGATTACGCTGAACGGGCTTAATAGAATTGGACTTTAATAGGCCAGAATTTTCTGACAAATAACTGGGAGAAAAACTGGAAGAAATAGGCTGCGATCGGTCTTTAGAGCAGCCTGCAAATCGTAGCTCTAATTGGCGCTGCCAGTCTTGCCATTGTGCCAAGAAAAAAATGCTTAAGTCATCTGATTGCGATAATAGCTGATGTAGTGATTCTGGATCCAGATACGCTATGGTTGTATCCCGAGAAGCAACCATTCGATATTCTGAGAAAGCAGCCTGTACGGGTTCATATTCAAGTTGCTTTTGAGAATTAATTTGAATATTAACTAGATTCTCAATCGCAACAAAGGGTGTGCCAGGTAACAAATGTGCGATCGAAGTCTCATGAGATTTGGCGACATCATTTACCAGTAGCCTAATACCACCCTCACAAACCCACCACAGACCGCCTTTTGAGTTTTGAGAACTTGGATGAGCTGATAGTTTGCTAGAGTATAGATTGCTACCCAAGTCAAATTCTTGTCGAGAAAAATCTTTGCTATAAACTTGAAATAAGGATCCAAGAAAATCTGATAGAGATGTTAATTCTGGGCGGGCTTCACTTTGACTAGGTGCCGCATAAATTTTCCCGCTGGTTGTCCAAGATAGCTCTGGGGAAGTCTTTTCGGATAAATAAGGCTGAGTAGTCATTGGTCTTGATCTATTGTCAACCATGGTATTTGCCCAATTTTAAAAATGATTAAAATCTTAAAACAAGAAAGCTCTTGCAAAAATTGGCCTTACTTTAAGACCGTAAAAGTTCATGCGAACTTGTGCTCGATCTGTGATTGCTC
>JANMIS010000265.1:0-1809 GCA_031375925.1 Synechococcales cyanobacterium OTE_70_concoct_197_sub | reverse complement strand
GGAAGGCGCTTCCTCCACAGGATGGAGCGCCCATTCGATTGGTAGTCCCTTGGAAGTATGGATTTAAGGGAATCAAGTCGATCGTCAAAATGACATTTTTGGTAGAGCAACCTGCAACAAGTTGGAGTCGGTTTGCACCGTCCGAGTATGGGTTCTATGCCAATGTGAATCCCAACGTGGATCATCCGCGTTGGAGCCAGGCAGATGAACAAAGGATAGGGGAGTCTGGGCGTCGTAAGACGCTTATGTTCAACGGCTACGAGGAGCAAGTTGCTGACCTTTACGCCTCAATGGACCTGGGAAAGTTTTTTTAGAGCATCAGGCATGAATCAGTTGCAATTTCTCAGGTCGCTAGTTGTTTTCAACGGCATCGTGCCATTGCTCCTATTGGGCTGGGATGCTTATCAGGGCCAATTGGGCGCAAACTCAGTCAACTATGCCTTGCATGTTACAGGTATAATGTCGCTGATTTTCCTGGTTGCCACGTTGTGCATGACTCCCCTGCGATGGGTTTCGGGGTGGTCTGGTTGGATTGCCTTCCGAAGGGCTCTAGGGCTTTACGGGGTTGTCTATGCGGTTTTGCATTTTGCGATCTATGTAGGTTTAGATAGGCAATTCAACGTTGTGAGTACGTTGAGCGAATTGTGGTCCCGGCGCTTCTTGCAGGTTGGAACGGCTGCATTGCTTTTGATGGTGCCGTTGGCGTTGACCTCTACTAATGCAATGATGCTGCGTCTAGGCACAAAGAAATGGAAGCTCTTGCATCGCTTGACGTACTTGGTCGCCATACTAGGCGTAGTCCACTACTACATGTTGGTCAAATCGGATGTTCGGCAGCCTGTCGCATTCGCTGTTGTGATATCCGCCCTGTTGGGAGCGAGAGCCGCCCACCACTATTTTGCGATTAGAAAATCGGTCCTGTCCAATGCCGCGGAAACATATCCGGTTGGGCAAAGTAGAAACTATTGGAAAGGGAAATTGAAGGTCATCGACTTATTTCAAGAAACGCCAGATGTAAAGACATTTAGGTTGGCGACATTCGACGGCGGCCCACTTCCTTTCGATTACATGCCTGGCCAATACATGAATCTACAACTCAAGATCGATGGAAAGACGGTGAGTCGCTCCTACACAATCGCTTCGTCTCCAACGCGTCGCGACGCATGTGAGCTCTCTATCAAGCGAGAATCGCACGGGCTCGTGTCGCGGTTTCTGCACGACACGATTCAGGTCGGTGATGCTATCCAAGTTGGTGCTCCGGCTGGCAGGTTTGTTTACACAGGAGCAGACTCCCGCGAAGTTTTGTTGATTGCTGGCGGGGTTGGTATCACCCCTCTCATGTCGATCGTTCGATATTTGACCGACCGATCGTGGGGAGGGGAAATCTATTTTTTGGTCGTTTCAAAGACGGAACAGGACGTCATTTATCGTGATGAGCTCCAATTGCTAAAGAGTCGGTTTCCAAAGCTGCATGTTTGCACGACGTTAACGCGAGCCAGTCCGTCACATACTTGGAATGGTGAACGTGGACGGGTTACTGTAGATCTCCTTCAGAAATTCGTGCCAAACTATGATCGCATGCCGGTCTACCTGTGCGGTCCCAATGAGATGATGGCGTCAACGAAGCAACTGCTGTTAAGCGTCGGAGTCGCAGAATCCTCCATCCACCTTGAGGCGTTTGTTTCACCGGGTGTCGGCATAGCGTCTCCAATTAAGCAGGTAGGATTGAATAGCATGCAGACTGCAGTCGGACAGGATAGTGACATCGATTCAGGAGAATCCAAGAGAGTTACGTTTCGCATGTCAAAC
>JANMIS010000262.1:0-7382 GCA_031375925.1 Synechococcales cyanobacterium OTE_70_concoct_197_sub | reverse complement strand
CCCTATCGCAATCAATCCAACCGGAAGCCCCGCCCCCGCCATTGAGAAATACAGCCCGATCGATCGCTACCGATCGCAAGTCCTAGCCGCCCGAGATGCCCGAGATGCCGCAACTCCTGCCATGACTCCTGCATCCTCGATCGCCACGACCCCGATCGCTGCAACTCCCACCCCTGTTAGGGCATCATCCCCTGCACCCAAAACCGCGCCCACTACCCCCGCCATCTTTAAACCCACCCCAAAAACCCTCTCTGAAACAATCCCAACCCCCGCCACCACCGTCAAAATCCTCGGCGTCGAAACCGAACTCCAAACCGTAGCCCGTCAAGTCCTCCTTACTAAAGAAGGCAAAACCACCACCGCCGAAATCGTCCGCGACGACATGGCTGCCCTGCTCGAAACCGGACTCTTCACCACCGTCAGCGCCGATGCCCAACTCAATCTCAAAGGCGTCGATGTCACCTTCAGTCTCGCCCCCGTCATTGCTAGCGCGATCGAACTCGTCAACGCCCCCAGCCTCACCCAAACCACCGCCACAGAAATCCTAAAACCCCAACTCGGCAAAGCAGTCCAGCCCTCCCTCCTCAACAAAGGCGTACGGGACTTGCAGCAGTGGTACAGCGATCGGGGCTTCAACCTCGCAAGAGTCGTCGGCCTCACTTCCCAACAAAACGGCATACTCAAAATCACCGTCGCAGAAGGCGAAGTCGGTGACGTCAAAATCCGATTTATGGATGAAACAGGCCGATCGCAGGACGACAAAGGGAACGCCATTAAAGGCCGCACCCAAGAAAGCCTAATCCGTCAATCCATCCAACTCAAAAAAGGCAGCGCCTTCAAAGAAAGCACCGCCCAAGACGATCTCAACCGCCTTTTCAAAACAGGACTCTTCCAAGGCGGCAACGTCACCCTAGAAGGCGATCTGCGCAACGCCACCGTCGTCTACAACCTAGTCGAACAACAGCTTCGCCGCACAGACATCGGCGGCGGCTACAGCAGCGACATCGGACTCAACGCTAGTGTGTCCTACCGGGACTTTAACTTCGGGGGACTCGGACAGCAGCTAGGCGGCAGCGTCGTCGTGGGTGCAAAGGATTTCCAATTCGATGGACGCTTTGCCAATCCCTACCGTGACACTCAACCCAATACCTGGGGCTACAGCGTTCAATCTTTCAGAAATCGAGGTCTCTCCCGCGTCTTCGATGGCGATGTCAAACTTACTTCGGGAAACGAAGTGCGAGAAGGCCGCTTTGGCGGTGGGGTGAACTTTAGTAAACCGATCGCCCCCGACTGGAGCGCAAACGTCGGTCTCGGTTACAACCGCACCAGTGCCCGCGATGCCAATGGCGATCTTGTGCAGCTTGATGCGGCAGGCAAACCTTTGTCACTCAGCGGCACAGGATTGGACGATCTGTACAGCGTTAGCGCAGGCGTAAGCTATGACAAACGCGACAATGTTTTAGATCCAAAATCTGGTTCACTCTTGAGCTTAACGTCTGAACAATACGTGCCGATCGGAGTTGGAAATGTATTTGCAAATCGTTTAAATGCAAACTACAGCCAATATGTCCCGATCAATCTGTTTGGCAGCAAAAACGTTAAAACTCAGGATGTTCTAGCATTTAATGTTCAAGGTGGAACGACGATCGGAGACTTACCGCCCAGCCAAGCTTTTCTATTGGGCGGCGTAAACTCAGTGCGCGGATTTGAACAGGGGAAAGTGGGCATTGGTAAAAGCTATGCGCTGGCATCCGCAGAATACCGATTCCCGATTTTGAATGAAACTGTTGGCGGAACTTTGTTTGCAGACTACGCCACGGACCTAGGTTCTAGCAATGCTGTTGTCGGAGCGCCCGGTGTGCAGCGGGGCCGATCGGGCAGTGGCTTCGGGTACGGTGCAGGAGTGCGGGTCAATTCGCCGTTGGGGCTACTGCGGGCTGACTGGGGCTTTAACGATCGGGGCGAAAACCGCATTCAATTCGGAGTCGGTCAAAAGTTCTAGTGGAGATCGCGATCGTCAAAACAACAACTCTAAAAACTCAGATTCTGATAACGTCGTGATGTTCAACGATCGGGCCTTCTCCAGCTTCGATCCCGCATCCTCACCGACTACGACAAAATCCGTTTTTTTGCTAACAGAATCGGTGACTTTACCGCCCGCTTTACGGATCATATCTTTAACTTCATCGCGTTTTAGCGTCGGTAAAGTTCCGGTGACGACGAAGGTTTTGCCTGTGATAGCGGTGAGCGCTGTTTCTTGGGGTTTGCCTTCGCCTTTGAATTGCAATCCCGATCGGCGCAATCGTTCAATTAAGTCGAGGTTGCTTTCCACTTGAAACCATTGGACGACCGATCGGGCAATCTCATCGCCAATGCCAAAAATGGACGAAATTTGTTCGGCGGGCGCTTGAGCGAGGGCTTCTACGGTCGGAAAACTTTCACTCAAGATCTGTGCATTGGATGAACCAACCAGTCGAATGCCAAGACCATACAAAACACGGGACCAGGGTTGAGATTTGGAAGCGACCATCGCAGCAATCACTTTTTCTGCGGATTTTTTGCCTGTGCGATCGAGTTCCATAATTTTTTCAGGTGTCAAATCGTAGAGATCGGCAATTGAATTAACAAAGCCAGCATTTAATAATTGCGTAATCAGTTTTTCACCCACGCTATTGATGTCCATTGCGCCTCGACTGACCCAATGCTGTAATCCACCGCGCAAAATAGCAGGACAAGAGGCATTCACACAGCGCGTTACAGCCTCACCTTCAGGTCGAACTAAGGTTGAATTGCATTCTGGACAATGGGTTGGCAATTCACAGCGAACTGCATTTTTAGGGCGAAGTTCAGGCAAGACCGTGACGACTTCGGGAATGATTTCTCCGGCTTTGCGAACGATCACAGTGTCGCCGATGTGTAGGTCAAGTTCCGCGAGACGATCGGCATTGTGCAGCGTGGCCCGAGCGACCGTTGTGCCTGCGAGTTCGACGGGGCTGAGTTCGGCGACGGGGGTAATAGCTCCTGTGCGTCCGACTTGGAAGGTGATGCTGTTAAGTGTTGTGGGGACTTCTTCGGCAGGATACTTGTAAGCGATCGCCCACCGTGGAAATTTATTGGTAAAACCCAGCTTTTCTTGAATACTAAATTCATTCACTTTAATGACTACGCCATCAGTCATATAAGGTAAGTCATGACGATCGGTATTCCATTGCTCACAGTATTGCTGAACGGATTTTAAATCTTTGCATTGTTGACAGTTTGGATTGACCCGAAACCCTGCGTTTTTTAGCCATTCTAAAGAAGTCCATTGCGAATTCACCGTTGCTAGATCAGTATTTGGGAAATAGACGGTGTAGGCGAAGAAGTCGAGTTGCCGATCGGATACTTTGCGCGAATCAAGCTGCCGCAAGGTTCCGGCTGCTGCATTGCGGGGATTTTTGAACTTTTCTTCTCCAGTGATTTCGCGTTGAGCATTGATGCGATCGAACATGTGATTGGGCAAAAAAGCTTCACCGCGCACTTCGACAATAGGGGGCGGATTTTCAAGATTTAGTTTCAAGGGAATGCTGCGAATGGTTCGAACATTAGAGGTAATGTCTTCACCTGTAATGCCATCGCCGCGTGTGGCACCGCGAACCAAGATCCCGTTTTCATAGGTTAGAGCCATGGCATTGCCGTCAATTTTTAATTCGCAAACATAGGTGGCAGGAAGGCCGTCTTCGACGCGCTGCCAGCGTTCTTGCCATTTATCGAGATCACCATTATCAAATGCATTTTCGAGACTGTAGAGGGCAATATTGTGCTTGACGGAGGTGAAGGCGCTAGAGGGCTGTGCGCCGACGCGCTGGGTGGGGCTGTCGGGGCTAAGCCACTCGGGGTGGGCGGTTTCGAGGTCTTGCAGTTCTCGGTAAAGCCGATCGTAAACACTGTCCTCAAGCTGCGGCTGATCGAGAACGTAATACTCATAACTTGCCCGGTTGAGGAGTTGGCGAAGTTCGTGAACGCGGGCGAGTGTGGTCATGGGCGGCAACCAAAAGAATAAAGAAGGGATCGTACCAGAGAGTTTATGAAAAATCTCGTTGAATTTAAAAATGAGTGTTGACCCAGACGATCGACGCTAAATTTGCAAATTTAGGAATTGCAAACAGCATTCGATCGTCTACACTGAACTTTCAAATCGGTACGGTACAATCCCGAAGGTAAGGGACAGTCCAGTTACAGAACTGACGAAAATATAGTACAAATAAACTAGGCAGTCAATCCGATGTTTTGTCTTTCTGGATGAAAACTGTGGAGTCAGCTTGAATGCCATGCGGGAGCTTTAGGATGAAATTACAGTTTGCGATCGGGGCTTTTTTGGTGCTTTTGGGGGCGGTGGAGCTATGGGAATGGCTGCAAAAATGGGAGGTGCCTTGGCCTGTGACGTTAATTGGGGCGGTGATGTTGGCGATCGTCTCGAACTACTCCAAGCTGCCGATCGAGGGGATGTTGGCGCGATTGTCTAATGTGTTTCCGAAAGATGTTGATGCTGAATAGATATAATGAAGACAGTCCAATCACCTCCGAACCCCATGAACCAAACCAGTACCTCGCGAATTGCCCAACGGTCGTTAGAAGTAACAGAGGCCATCAAAAACGGTACGGCCAAGATTGGAACGATCGAAGACTTGATCGCTGATGTGTTCGGAGATGACGAAGATGTAAATTCTACAAAACCTTTATTCCATAATCACTCACTCGTTGCAAAACCTGCTCACTCAAATCCTCCGCATCTGCATCAAACCATTCAATACTTTTAATCCCGTTGAACCAAGTTTTCTGACGCTTAGCGAACTGGCGTGTATGCATCACCGTCAAGGTTTCCGCTTCTTCCAAAGTAATTTCCCCGCGTAAATATTGCCGGACTTCCTGATAGCCCAAGGTATTTAACAGCGGTAATCCATCCCCATATTTCTTAACTAAGCCCTCCACCTCACCCACAAACCCCATTTCAAACATCTTGCTCGTCCGCAACGCAATCCGATCGTCCAACCGTTCCGACCTCAACCCAATCTGCAAAATCGGATAGGTCGGCGGATCTTCCCCCTGCTGCACACTCATGGGAACCCCTGTCACATAAAAAACCTCTAAAGCCCGCACGGTGCGAATTCGATCGTTTGCGTGAACCTTAAGACAAGTCTGAGGATCCACATGCTGAAGCAATTGATAACAAAATGATTGGCCGAGGGATTCGAGTTGCGATCGGAGTTCAGGATGCTGCACCACACGCGGAATCCGCATTCCGTGGGTAATCGATCGAATGTACAAGCCCGTCCCACCCACGAGTAACGGCACCGCTGCCTTTGTCAAAATTTGATTGGCTTGATCTTGAAACATGGCTGCTGAGACGGTTTCTGTCGGGTCGTAGGTATCGACTAAGTAGTGGGGAATTCCTTGCATTTCGTTTGGCATCACCTTCGCACTGCCAATGTCGAACTCTCGATAGATTTGTCGGGAATCGGCGCTGATGATTAGAGAGTCGAGATTATGAGCCTTGAGATACTGCGCGATCGTAATTCCCAAACTCGATTTCCCCGTCGCCGTCGCCCCGCAGACCACGATTAAAGCCTGTGGATTTTGTGGTACAATTGAATTAGTTTTGTTGGCGTTGCGATCGGTCAAGCCTTCACCGATCGAATCTGAGGCGGCGTTGCAATTTCGATCGACTGTCACTCTAGCTGTCATACTTGGCTCTCCCCACTATCCCAAAATGCTCCTCAGAGGCTTCTAAAATCGCTTGTAACCCTTTCATGTTAGAATTTCTAAGATCTTTGATATATTAAATCGTCCAGAACCTTCTCATGGGCATTTCTGTTGAAGACTTGCTAAAGAAGCTGTTTTGAACCTTTGCCTCTCGAAACCTGTCTAGACGGAGTACGCAGCTCATGACACAAGATTACGGCGCTCAGCAAATTCAAGTCCTTGAAGGACTCGAACCCGTTCGTAAACGCCCAGGGATGTACATTGGGACCACAGGCCCGCGCGGATTGCATCACCTAGTGTACGAGGTTGTGGACAACTCCGTTGACGAAGCGTTAGCGGGCTACTGTAAAAATATTGATGCGATTATCCACGAAGATGGGTCCGTCAGCGTCAGAGATGATGGGCGCGGCATTCCGACTGATATTCACAGTAAAACTGGAAAGTCTGCCCTAGAGACCGTCATGACCATTCTCCACGCGGGTGGGAAGTTTGGCGATGGGGGCTATAAGGTCTCTGGCGGTCTGCATGGGGTTGGGATTTCGGTGGTGAATGCGCTCTCCGAATGGGTTGATGTGACGGTGTGGCGTAACAAGCAGATTCACACTCAGCGCTTTGAACGTGGTTTGTCTATGGGCGACCTGGCCTCAAAAGATGGCGCGGGAACCCAGACGGGAACTCAAGTTCACTTCATGCCGGATGCGACGATCTTCACGGAGACGACGGAGTTTGAATATGGCACGTTGGCGGGTCGCTTGAAGGAACTGGCTTACCTGAATGCTGGCGTTCGGATTATCTTCACCGATCGGCGTGAAAAGGCGCTGAAGGACGGAGAGCCTCGCGTTGAGGAATACTACTATGAAGGTGGGATTCAAGAATACGTTGCCTACATGAATCGCGAAAAGCAACATTTGCATGAAGAAGTGATCTTCATTAATTCTGAAAAGAACAATGTGCAGGTGGAAGTTGCGCTGCAATGGTGTATTGATTCCTATAGCGATAACATTCTCGGCTTTGCAAACAACATTAGAACGATCGATGGTGGCACACACTTAGAAGGGCTGAAAACGGTTCTGACTCGGACATTGAATTCGATCGCCCGTAAGCGCGGCAAGCTCAAAGAAAACATGTCGAACCTAGCCGGGGAAAATATCCGGGAAGGCTTGACGGCGGTGATTTCTGTTAAGGTTCCCGATCCTGAGTTTGAAGGACAGACTAAGACGAAGCTTGGGAACAGCGAAGTGCGGGGAATTGTGGATTCGATCGTCAGTGAAGTGCTGACCGAGTATTTGGAATTCCGTCCCCAGGTTGCTGACACCATTCTTGAAAAAGCAATCCAATCGTTCAATGCGGCTGAAGCAGCCCGCCGTGCCCGCGACCTCGTACGTCGTAAGTCGGTTTTGGAGTCTTCAACCTTACCCGGTAAGCTGGCTGACTGCGCATCGCGTGATCCATCGGAATCTGAAATCTACATCGTCGAGGGCGATTCGGCTGGCGGTTCAGCAAAACAAGGGCGCGATCGTCGCTTCCAAGCCATCCTTCCATTGCGCGGGAAAATCGTCAACATTGAAAAAACTGACGATTCCAAAATCTATAAAAACACTGAAATTCAAGCTTTGATTACCGCTTTAGGGTTGGGCATT
>JANMIS010000211.1:0-3487 GCA_031375925.1 Synechococcales cyanobacterium OTE_70_concoct_197_sub | reverse complement strand
CCCCAAAAATTCCGGCTCAAACCCAAGTTCATTCGTATTAAAATAAAAGAATGCTGATTCCCCACTTGGCATCGCCTGCCAAATAAACAAAAACGCCGTTGGCAACCAAATGCTCTTCTGCGACACCGCCGCCTTCAACTGCCCCACCTGCGCTTTTACTTCAGACCATTGCGATCGTCCCTCCGATCGCTCTTCTGCAATCAACCAAGCCACTGCCGACACAATCAATGGAAACGTCGCCGTAATCAAAAACACCGTTTTCACATCAAACTGTTGCAGCAACGCCCCACTAAAATAAGCCGTTATCAAACCGCCGATCGCACTTGCCCCCCAGCACAACGATTGTAACGAACCCGCTGCACTGACCGACTCCCCGCGCGCCCGCTCTACCACCAACGAATCCACAATCACATCACTCATCGCCACCGACAGCGACCCAAGGGCGATCGCCGCTGTCGCCCCCGCCCCCGAATTCACTACCGTCGCCATCGCCACCCAAGAACAAACTCCTAACATTCCTGACAAAATCAAATAAGGCCGACGACGATATCCAAAAATCGGCAACCCATCCGAAAGAAACCCAAAAAATGGCTTCACCATCCAAGGAATTGAAGCGATCCCCATCAGGGCCGACACCTCCGCCGGACCCATTTGCAAATTATCTTTCAAGAAAAAACTTACGGCCAACCGAGCTAAGCCCAAAATCCCCTGCACGAAATAAACTAGCAAAATGGCGAGCAATTCAGGAGAGGGTTGATGACCGAACAATACCTTGTCTACAAATCGTTGTTTAAGGGCCGCGATCGGAGATTCAGAGACAATCACTAATCCTTCTTCACAAAAGTTGAGGGCTTTAACTTCTACATCATAGATCGTAGGACCTAAAAATAGATGCCTTAGAATCCCGGAATCTCACCAGAACGCTCAAGATTTAAGTTCTCAAGACCAACTCTCCTAGAAAATAATTTAATACTTTGACACTTTTTGAAACAATGCGTTACATTAGGGGTGAACCGCAAACTTCCCCTTAAGGTGAACCCCATGCAAGACACTAAAACAGTAGTCGCAACCCCTGCGGCAGGTGACCGGAACGCTTGGAAATTTGGATTTACAGCTCAGGCTGAACTGTGGAACGGACGTTTCGCAATGATCGGGTTTGTCGCAGCCTTAGCAACGGAAATCGCAACAGGTAAGGGTGTCCTCCTGTTCCTTGGCCTGATGTAGTTTTTGACCGTGCAACTGACTTTGAAAGCAAGTGTTGACAGACCTTTGAACGATCGAGGGTCTGTTTTATTTTGGCGATTTGGTAATGGACTTAAGCAAATACTAAAAAAGCGATCGGTTCTTAAACTAGAACCGATCGCTTTTTAGTATAGAAAACTAGACCCTTAGTTTCCCAGGTTTCATTTACCGGATGTACTCTTTCAAGACACTATTGCGGTTCGGGTGACGGAGCTTACGAAGCGCTTTGGCCTCGATTTGGCGGATGCGTTCGCGGGTGACATTGAAGATTTGGCCGATTTCTTCAAGGGTTTTCATGCGACCATCATCTAGTCCGTAACGAAGACGGAGTACGTCTTTTTCGCGGGGGCTAAGGGTTGCAAGGACGCCTTCTAGATCTTCACGCAGAAGGTTCTTCGACACCTGATCTTCAGGGGTCTCGCCATCGGATTCAATGAAGTCACCCAAGCGAGAATCTTCCTCCTTACCAATGGGCGTTTCCAAAGAGATCGGCAGTTGCGCTGACTTCGCAATGAACCGAAGTTTCTCGATGGTCATCTCCATTCGAGTTGCAATTTCTTCCTCGGTGGGCTTACGACCCATTTCTTGAGAAAGCAACTTCGTGGTCTTTTTGATTCGAGAAATGGTTTCGTAGAGGTGAACCGGAAGTCGAATGGTCCGAGACTGGTCTGCGATCGCCCGCGTAATGGCCTGACGAATCCACCAAGTCGCATAGGTTGAGAACTTATAGCCCTTTTCATGGTCAAACTTTTCCGCCGCCCGAATCAAGCCCAAGCTTCCTTCTTGAATCAAATCCTGGAAGGAAAGTCCACGGTTCATATACTTCTTCGCGATCGACACGACCAAGCGAAGGTTTGATTGAACCATTTTGTCCTTTGCACGGCGACCCACATGAAGACGGTGGCGGAATTGCTGGATCGGCATCTTAACTTCTTCAGCCCACTCACGATCGGAAGGCTCACGCTGAAGCTGTTCTTCCAGCTTGAAATGAACGCGCTCTAGCTCTAGCAGGTCTGCAATTTTTCGAGCGAGTTCAATCTCCTCATCGGCACGGAGAAGCCGAATACGACCGATCTCTTGAAGATAGAGGCGAATTGAATCTTCGGTGTAGTGCTTCTTCTTAGGTACAACACGCTTACGTGCTCCTTTCTTGGCTTTTACGCCAGTCTCAACGGGTTCTACCGCATCCGCGTCATCTTCGTCATCTTCTTCCATGCCGTAGATGTCGGGTTCATTATCGCCATCATCCGAAGTGTTATCTAACTCCAATTCCTGGTCAATTACTTGGTTTGGCTGGGTCATGCCGCTTTCCTCATTGCTCTTTAAAGTCAGTAGAGTCTCGAAATTCCAAGCGTCCGTCACAGTCAGGTGAGTCGGTTTTGCTCAAGGATTCAGGTCGAAGAGAAGAAAGTTTTTATGGGTAGTCACAGATAGAAGACACCAAAATCTACCCCGAGCGATCATCTCACATTCGTGAAGGTCACACAGAGAATCCTAGCGTTGTTTTAAACTCTTGCTACCTGAGCTACGACCATCAAACGTTCTAACCTTGCCTAAATGAGCCAAAATTCTGACTAATGAAATTGATAACTGGAATGTATCGTAACTTTCACTTCTGATTGTAGCCTTTCTAATTCAAGTTGCACCCAGTTTGGCAAACTCTTTATGAAGATAGCCTGATCGCATTAGCCCATCCAGGTTTGCGCCTTTCTCTGAGGGATGTTTGCTGTTCAGGCAGTTGAAATCGATCGGAACTTCACTCGCAACTTCACATCCCAACTCCATTTCTATTACTGCTATTTCAGTGAAAATGACCAAGCCAATCCATAAAAATCTATAAAATACAGATTCACCCATCCCCAAATCTTCTGCATGTCCATCAACCCTGCCACAAGCGCTGCCACGATCGATATTTTGATTTTGTCCAATGGGCCAGGGGAGCTAAGCACTTGGGTTAAGCCTGTGGTTAAGCAGCTTCGGCAGCGCTTCGGAGGCGACACTGCACAATTTCGAATTTCGGTCATCCTCTCGCCCTGTCCCAATGCCAGCGGCCAGGAAGGATCGATCGCCCGGAGCAATCCCGAAATCGATCGGGTTCAGGAGGTTGAACATTTTTTTTCATTTTTGCTCTGGGGGAAAACCGCAGAAAACTGGGACTGGCGATCGAAGGGGCTTGTGATTTTTTTGGGTGGGGATCCGTTGTTTCCCGTGATTATCGGCAAACGGCTAAAGTATCAAACCCTGG
>JANMIS010000166.1:0-5132 GCA_031375925.1 Synechococcales cyanobacterium OTE_70_concoct_197_sub | reverse complement strand
CAATGCCCCATCCCACCAACCATCGCTTTGAGCTAGAGGCGCAGGTCAATGGTGAGGTGGGGTATTGTCTTGAGTTAAAGATGGCAGTATGGACACCGGGTTCGTATTTGGTGCGGGAGTATTCGCGGCATATCCAGGATTTTGCAGTGCGGGATGAAAGTGGTAAGTCATTAGCCTGGAAAAAAATTGCAAAAAACCATTGGAGAATTGATTCGCGGGATGCTCAAGGCCCGATCGTCTTTTCCTACAGCCTCTATGCCAACGAACTCACGGTGCGGACCAACCATCTCGATCGCACCCATGGCTACTTCAACGGAGCCTCGACATTTCTCTACATTCCAGGCAAAGAAGCTCAGCCGATCGATGTGAGCATCATTCTGCCCGAGGAAACCTGGTCGATCGCCACAAGTTTGCCTGAAGTGAGTCCCAGAACTTATCGGGCGGCGGATTTTGATACTTTGGTCGATAGTCCCTTTGAGATTGGATTACATAGCAAATTTGAATTTGAAGTATTGGGACAACCTCACAAATGGGTGATTTGGGGCAAGGGAAATTTGGATCCAAATCAGTTGGTTGAAGACACTCGAAAGATTATTGAAACTGAGGCGAAACTTTTTGGGGGCTTGCCTTACGATCGCTACCTATTTTTATTACACCTGAGCAACGGGTACGGCGGGCTGGAGCATCGGGATTCCTGCTCGTTGATTTTTTCTAGAAATGGATTTAAAAAGCGGGAAAGCTACGAAGACTTCTTAACGTTGGTCGCCCATGAATTTTTCCATCTATGGAATGTAAAGCGCATTCGTCCTAAAGAACTCGAAACTTTTGACTACGACGGTGAAAACTACACGCCATCGCTGTGGTTTTCTGAAGGCGCAACCAGCTTTTATGACAACTTAATTCCGCTGCGGGCAGGGCTTTACGACGCGCGCACTTATTTGAAAAACCTGGGCAAAACGATTACGCGATTTTTAACCACGCCTGGGCGGTTAGTGCAGCCGCTGAGTGAGTCGAGTTTTGATGCTTGGATCAAGCTGTATCGACCGGATACCAATACACCAAATTCGCAGATATCTTACTATCTCAAAGGCGAGATGGTGACGTTTTTGTTGGATTTGGCACTGCGACGACGACATGAAAATCAACGATCGTTTGATGATGTGATGCGAAAGCTCTGGGCCGAGTTTGGTCAAGGGGATGAGGGCGAGAGGGGATTTACGCCAGGGGATTTGAAACGGACGATCGAAAGCGTTGCGGAGTTTGATCTCACGTCATTCTTTGCAAAATATATTGATGGTTTGACACCTTTGCCATTTCAAGCAGCCTTGGCGGATTTTGGCTTGCAGCTTGAATCAAATCTTAGTCAAAAACTATCGCCGATTCATGGCGCAAGACTGTCTCTAGAACAGGGCAGAACGATTGTAAAGTACGTCGCTTCTAATTCTCCAGCGGAAAAAGCGGGCTTGGATGCGGGGGATGAACTGGTGGCGATCGATGGATTGCGGACAAGTCCTGATTTGATGAACGATCGGCTCCAAGCGTCTCAGCCTGGAGATCAGTTAGAAATCACGTTCTTCCATCAAGATGAGCTGCTACACACGGTGCTGACCTTAGGTGAATCAGAAGCCTCACAATACATCGTAGCCCCTTTAAAGAATCCGACAGAGGCTCAGCAAAAGCGTTTTCAGGGTTGGCTTGGCTGTGCGCTCCAGGATTTAGACGGGTAATCTCTCACGAGGCGTCCCTCTAGCTCACAATTCCACGAATTCGGAGCATTTTCGCTGTCCAAAAATTGAGGTCTGTGGACCGCCTCGGCGAAACGAATCAGGATGCGGGATCTTTCGCTTGGGCCGCTTCCACTTCAGCTTGAAGCTGTTCGAGTTCTTCCTCACTCATCTCTTCTAGGCGTTTTTTCAGAACAGCCTCATCGTAATCTTTACGCTGCTGCATATAGCTCATGTTCTGAGTAGCGGCCCGAAAAAGGTATGTTGAAACCCAGCCCAGCAGTCCCAACAGAAATACCGCCTGACTCCAGATCCCCGCATTCGTTGTATCTACGCCTGCCACTGCAAACAGTAGATACAGAGCACCACCTGCTAGAAAGATTCCGAAGGTGATGCCGATCGCATCAATTCGTCGCATACCCTAGGCCTCTATTTTGCGGCGATCGGGACGAAAATTGAGAAAGGGAGCCAACACCAGCATTCCTGGGAAGAATAGAAACACGAGAAAATACATGAAAACTCGTTCTACAGAAGACGTAACGTACCATCGAGCCTTCAAATAGTAGTAGACCACTAAGGGCATCACCAGCAAGTATGCTCCACCCAAAATCAAGTACAAAGCTGCCACGAGCATAAAAATAACCCCTCATTTACTGTCGTTATTCTACTTTACTCTGAATTTTAGGTGAAGAGGTCAAGCAGTTGTGTTATAAAAAAGCTGTGCGAATAACAGAACATCTAAAAAGTTGCTTTTGTTAGGTTCGTTACAGGTCCGGGATGCCGGAATATCAAGGGGGCATGGCGGAATGGTAGACGCAACAGACTTAAAATCTGTTGACTGTAAGGTCGTGAGGGTTCGAGTCCCTCTGCCCCCATCGAAAGGTTCTGATGTTAAGTTTGATTTTGGAACGGACGATAAAAAATCGGCGATATGTTTTTCTAGGTTGGGGAACACTGGAGACCGTGTGGTTCGTCATCTTGCCAAGTAATTTGCTAAGTAACTTGATGGCGCCAAACGGGTATAAATTAAACTTTACTTTTTGAAAAAGTCTAAGAAGAGTTGCTTTATTGCATGCAAATGATAATAAATCGGATACACTTCTGTTCATTCCATACTCAGCTTGTCTGCATTGATACCATCAGAGGTTCGAGGAGCTTTGGCGGTGAAGAAAACCCTATCGGCGAGAGATCTTCAGATTGCTCAGCAGACGATTTATCAGTTTTTGCTTGAGATTGTTAAAAAATGGCCCCCGGAAGAGGTGCTGTTGGAATTTAAGCGTCTATTTTTGTATAACGTTGACTCGATGAATTCGGAGGCCGTGAATTCTCTCTATGAAATTGTTTTTCACGACAACGAAACAGAGTTTCGCAACACTATCAAGCGAGCCTGTTATATTCTGGTGAATAACTGGGATGCAAATCGTCGCACGAAGCCGATTCAAGATCTCATTGCATCTTTCCAGGATGAGAATCTTCCCCGATCGACTATTTCCCCCACATTGACACGCTTGAGAATTTGGGTCCGAAACTTTCAGCAGAGTCAAGACTATCGAGATCTAAAGCTTTTTGCCGATCGGTACAATGCCGTAGAAAATGCCGATGACGTCTCTTCTGGACCTTGGATTAAGCGCTACACATCCTACCTGCTGGTGCCTCAATACGTTGATACGCGCAATCCAATCGAGCAGCGAGAGGCGGCAAGAGCTTTAGCGCAGCAGCTTCGAGAGAAGTTTAAGTTTGATTTGGCGATGTATGTTGCGAGGTCTCAGTCAGGAATTAAGAGCAATCGCACCTTAAAAAATCCTACGGCATTAGGCGATGATACATTGCGGTTGATCAAGACGATCGTGGCAAAGCGAGGCACTTATAGCTACGGCAATTTGGCCAATATTTTCCTGAATCAAATTCAGAATCTCAGCTATGGTGAATTTAAGAAAAGTCTGCTGAAGTATCTCATTTTTTCTGTGGAGTCATCAGACTTCTCGATGGCACTGCAAGGGCGACTGAGTGATAGGCTGGATGCGCTGTATGATGAGTATCATAGCGATCGGGTAACGCCTGCGTTGATTCTGCGGACCTGTAATCGAATGATTGAATTTTTAACAACGGAGCAACAAAACGAACCTTCGGCTCTGTTTGTATTGCTGTTATCTCAGGGAAGTCCCATGACGTTGGTGGTGACGTTGTTGAAGTTGATGTTAATTTCAAGAAATTCGCGTACCCATTTGGAGGCAAGGATTGCGGATCTTTTACGGTATTACGAAGAGATGCCGGAACAAGATTGTAAATGGGTAGTGAATTTCCTGGAAATTTTCAATGTAACCTTTACAATTTATGCAGACAATGTTCAATATAATTTGATTCAAATGCAGGCTCGTCCGAATGGAAATGGGACGAGCTATTCCGCTGAATCCTCTGGTGCTTCAGAGAACTCGACTGAATCTAATTTAGATACCTATCGAGTCTTTTCTCAATTAAGACGGTTTGTTTTGGAAGAACCTGAAATCTTGGAACAACCCGAGGATATGGTTTTAAAGGAGCCGATCGTTCCAGAACAGTCGATCGACCCCGAGGCATTTCCAGTCTAGTATAGGGAAATTAGGAGAGGGCTTGTTGCTGAATGAGCTTAAGGGGTTGGTGGGTCTGACGGGCGATCGTAGCGCAGTCTTCGTATTCGGGTTGGCGATTGTAGATTTTGCCGTTGCGTTGTGCGATTTTAATATTGACGCTTTGACCTTGGACTTGGACGGTGGTAAAGCTTCGATCGAGCTTTGAGCGCTGCTGCAAACTCCGCCGAATGCCGATTGTTGTGGTTTCTTCAAATAGAATTTGCTCTAGGCGATCGGTTTCTTCAGGTTTACAAATGATGTTGATGAGAGTGCCCGGTCGAGACTTTTTCATGCCGATCGCGGTAGTAAAGACATCTAATGCACCATTCTGAAGGAGCTTTTCTGTGGTGTAGGCGATGATTTGGGGGGAGAGATCGTCGATTTGGGTTTCTAAATGGGCAACGGTTTCTAGGGATTCTGAATGTTCGTGGGCATGTTTGGGATTCTGTTCATGGGTATGTTCATGGATGTGTTCGTGGGTATGTTCGTGGGCATGTTCGCGATGGGAATGGGTATGGGATTGAATTTGTGATTTGGCGTGGGTATGAACTGTCTGCGATTCACCAATCCAGAGGCGCAAAATATTGGGAATCGGCAGTTCTTGAGTCCCTGCGCCAAGAGCCACTTTTTGTAAGGTCATGGCGGGGGGATGGCCAAAGTGATGAGCTAGGGTGGTGACGATCGCTGCTCCGGTGGGAGTGACCAGTTCTCGATCGATGCAATTGTAAAAAATGGGAACTTGTGATTTTTCAAAAAGTTTTAACACTGCCGGAACAGGAACGGGATGGCGACCATGGGC
>JANMIS010000118.1:0-4599 GCA_031375925.1 Synechococcales cyanobacterium OTE_70_concoct_197_sub | reverse complement strand
GGGAATACAGGTGCTGTGCGAGCTTGGAGGTATTGGAGTGTTTCGGCGAGTGCAATGTCAGGAGTCTGTGCAATCGCGTCTAATAATTGTTGTCGGATGGGTGACATGTGGCCTCCGAAGGAAACATACCTATTTTAGCGTTGATGCGGTCGGCATTGCATTGAAGTTATTATGCGGCGCGACCTGAGACAGTACCATCTCAAACAACTCGTTTGCATTGTTAGTACATCCAATAGCACCGTGACGGAGCGACTCCGCGACGTGCTCTGGATCTCTCGAACTAGCGTAAATGATAAATGTCCCAAAACGTTACTCCAAGCTATGCAGAGCGAGTCTGGTAATTCTCCTATTCTTTTGTTAACGGTAACCACCGATCGTCCCTCGAAATTTCCCAGCGGCAAGGCGGATGAAGAATGCTGTTTTCTTCCGGGGTCCAATGAATTTCAAAGGGATAGCGTTGCCAGTGGTAATCGTAGGTTTTGCTCCAGTCTGGTGAATGAATGCCGACGTTCATATAGTATTGCTTGCCTGATAAATCCAGACGATCGAGCACCAGTGCCACTTCTCCAGACCCTTCCCAAATCGGAATCATCAGTTCACGAGTTGCGGTATTAGTATTGAATACAATCTGCCCTTCTTCATCGCATAGATTCAAACTAAATACAACGTTTAAAAAAACCTGTTTAGATTGATAACGAATGATAAACCGTACTGCCGTGCCACTATCGATCGATCGCCGTTCAGTTTCTTGCGCCGCATAGACATTTTCAATGCAGATTTCCTGGGAATAGGAATGCAAAGCTTGACCTTGGGCTTTTAGATCCATATTGCCTACGTAGCGCTCTGCAATGACTTCCGGATCGCCATAAGCCTTAGCCTTGCCTTGTTGGAGCCATAGCGCCTGATCGCAAAGCGTTCGGACCTGATCGGCATTGTGAGAAATCAGCACGATCGCACAGCCATTGTTTTTTAATTGCATGATGCGATCGAGGCATTTACTTTGAAATGCTAGATCGCCCACAGAAAGAAACTCATCCACCAGTAATACATCTGGCACCGTGTGAATCGCCACCGCAAATCCTAGGCGCATTTGCATTCCAGTGCTATAGGTTCGCAGCGGATTATCAATAAAAGATTCTAATTCAGAAAAAGCCACGATCGAATTAAACTGTGCTGTTGCCTCACGCCGAGTTAATCCGCCAACGACCGCACTAATTAATACATTTTCTCGGCCTGTCAAGTCAGGATGAAACCCCGCGCCAATGTCCAGCAGCGCGCCCATTCGACCTGCCACCTGAACCGAACCCCGATCGGGGCGCACAATCCCGCTTACCACTTGCAGCAAGGTAGATTTTCCCGCGCCGTTGTGGCCCAGCACACCCAGCATTTGGCCCGGTGCCACCGAGAAACTGATCTCTTTGAGTGCCCAAAACTCAGCTTCAGGACGCATATTTCGGAAGCCTTTTAGGGCCGCTTCCATGAAGGTGCGGGGCTTTTGGGTGCTGGCTCGGGTGTAGCATTTGCCTAAGTTTTCAACCACGATCGCAGGCTGCAAAGTTTGACTCATGAACTAAACCTCCTCGACAAAACGTTCGCTTTGGCGCTGGAAAATTCGATAGCCGATCGGCAGCAAGATTCCTCCAATGCCCGCTAAGATTAGGAGTCCCGAAATAGGTGGAAGTTTGCCGTCTAGCAGAATCGATCGGTAAGCTTCAATCAGAATAACCAAGGGATTCCATGCATAGAAGGTTTGTAGCCATTCAGGAATATTTTTATCACGGACTGTATAGAAGATCGGCAATAGATAAAACAACAGTTGTAATATAACGCCGAGGGTATGCTGTGTGTCGCGAAAGGTTACATTTAAAGCAGCTAGCGGATAAGCGAAACTTAACGTAAGAATAAATTGCAACACTAACAATAATGGAAACAGTAGAATATTCCAAGTTAGACTAATGTGGTCCAGTGCCATGATGATTGCTAGCGCAGGTAAGGCCAGTAAAAAATGAATTAGTCCCGTAGTCACGGTAACGATCGGTAATATAGGCACCGGAAAAGTCGGTTGACGAATCAAAGGACGATTTCCAGTAATCAACCCTGTTGCTTGAAACAAAGCACTCTGCGTCCATCCCCAAATCAAGAGTCCACTAAAAGCGTAGGAAATATAATGGTCAATCCCTTCTCCCGCTTTTAGGACCTGTTGAAAAATGACCGAAAACACCAATAGCTGTAGCAATGGATTAAGTAATGTCCAAGCTACGCCTAGGACCGATCGTTTGTACAAGACCTTCAGTTCTCGCACAACAAGACTCCGTAGAAGATCTCTGTAATAGATTACTTGTCGCTGACGAGAATGGTTTTTAAAACCAGTGCGGTGATACATTTTGCTAGACCTCATGCTGGACTTTCTCCGATCGCCAGGTCGTCAACACTTGATCAACCGATCGGTCAAATATATTTTCCCAATCATATTGCTGCTCTACTAATGCTCGGCCTTGATTACGTAATTGATGGCGTAATTCGGGATTTTTAATTATTTCAACAATGGCAGTTGCAATGGTCTCAGGCTGATCCCGAATTAACAAATGCTGCCCATCTACCATATCCAACCCCTCACATCCAAGACTCGTGGAGATCACGGGTAATCCCATTGCCATGGAATGTAATATTTTGATGCGAGTCCCACCACCAATGCGAAGTGACACAATGGTACAACAGCATTCCTGAGCCACATCTTCCATTTGTTCTGGATCACTGATGATCTTAATTCGTGGATCTTGTGCCAAGTCATAAATTTGCGAAGAAGCCCCGGCTCCGGCAATCCAACAGCCGATCGTGGGATTATGGTGCCACACCTGGGGCATGATTTTTTGAATTAAATAAGTCACGCCGTCAATATTTGGGTAATAGTTTAAAGTCCCCATAAACAGGATTCGTGGAATAGGATTATCTTCAAAAGGTTGAATGGTTTTGGTATTGATGCCATTGCTTACCACTAAAGTTTTTCCGCCTGGGGCGCGACGATCGATTACCGATCGGTCTAATTCACTCACCACCGTCCGCATTGAAAATTGAGGCCATAGTTGATCTTCATAGGCTTCTAATTTTGAGGCTTCCAGTTGCAGCGATTCTAATTGCGATCGGGCTGATTCAATCTCGGATTTGGTTTTGAGATTAGAGCGCGCTTCTTGGGAGGTTAACTGCGATCGTAAAACCTCCGCCTGCCGCCAGAGAAGCTGAGACTCGACATTATGTTCACTCAGCACGGTAAAACTATTGGGAAAGAGATGTCGGTATTGAGCGGTGTAAATAAAATCCATCACCACACAATCAAAATTCGCGGTATTCAACACCGTCAAAAGCTGTTCCATTCGCTGACTGCTATAGCGATGAATGGCTTTGGGCTGACCTGCGGCAGAGACTGGATGATCGCCCGGAGCGACTACAACGGCTAATTGACTAAACCGCGCCAAATCAGATTCTAAAGGGAAATCCAGCTTACTAAACCCCAAAGACATCACCACTAAATCAGTCTTAGTATGGAGAGCCTTCATTTCGTAAAACATTCGAGAATGGCCACCCAATTTCGGCGGGTAGGGCGCATAGGGCGTAATTAATAAAACTCGGGGTTTACGAGCGACTTTATTCTCATCTTGCAGTTGAGCCTGACGACAAAAGGCTTGAATCCGATCGTCCTGATCTTTTAAATGATTGGCATAGGCAAGGGATTCGTGCAGATAATCAATATCTGGACCCACCAAAATGGCTTTACGATATTGACCGATCGCCGCTTCCAGGTCGCCCAAATTAAGATGTGCTTCTGCCAAGTAGTAATAAGACCAAGCAAAAACAGGATTAAGCTGAATCGCACGACGCAAAGGTTCAACTGCTCCTTTCCAATTTCCCTGCTTAACTAATGCCTCTCCTAAATTAAACTGAAGCCAACTGTTTTTTTCATCCAAATCAACGGCTTTGCGAAATTGTACGATCGCCTGATCGTAAGACTCTTCTGCGAGATAGAGCTTGCCTAAATCCTGATAAAACCAAGCCACATTGGGGTCCAGTTGAATGGCCGTCGAGATTGCAGCAAAGGCTCTAGAAGATTCCCCTTGTCCCGCATAGGCAGACGCTAAAATGTGATATGCAGAAGGATTTTTCGGTTCTCTCGTCAAAACCTGTAGAGACAACTCAACAGCAGATTGCCATGATTCCTGCTGAACATGGGCATGGGCGAGTTGTAACCGAGACCAATCATGGTTCGGTTTTAGCTTTAAGCGCACGCGACTGATTAAGACCAGCAATCTCGCATAAAGCTTTTTGAGCTTGTCTCGTAGAACCATAGTGAATGATTGGAGCCTTGGGTGTGGATCCCAGACAATTTTCTAAAATCATATAGTAATCCGTAAAGAGAAAACTGAGACGCAACCCCGAATCTCCCACAACTCCTACGGACCCGATCCCACAGCGGGCAAGGAATTGAAGGAATCTCCCGAAGCTTGGGCAATCACCCATCATACAACGCTACAAAACTTAACACTTAACTCAGTCGTCCGATCGCTAGTAGACGGCACCCCTATTGGTAGACTATGTAACTGAAGT
>JANMIS010000082.1:0-2500 GCA_031375925.1 Synechococcales cyanobacterium OTE_70_concoct_197_sub | reverse complement strand
CTTGGAACTTTCTGAATAAGGCGTTGAGTTCCAATCCGTCTTGGCCGAGTCACAAGCATTGGTTTCGCGAATTTCCAAAACTCGCTGTCATTCGACATCGGCAAGCGACTCGGGCGCTTTCCGAAGGTTGGCCCACCTCTTCGGAAAAGGATGAAAAAGCCACTCTCGCCGAAATGGCTGCTGGAAAATTCGTGGAACTCGACGACGCATTCGCGCGTATCGCAGGAACGTCGAGCGACGAATGGTTGCGTCGGGTCAAAGAGCAGTCCGCCCCGGTGCAGGGGGTGGAATAGCTCCCTATGGAATACAAGATTCGACTTCACCCACGTGTATTGAAGCAGATTGGGGGTTGGGGGCTTTCCGGACTAGAAGGCAACTCTAACAACTCGACTAGATTCTCTTCTTCCTGTTCAAGAGCAGAGATTCCTGATTCCAGCGATTCTAAAGGTTCGGGTTCTAAAGATACGATCGCAGGCGTAACACTTGGAACGCTAGGCACAACAGCAGGCACAGCAGTTGGCACAACAGACAAACTTGGAATAGCAGGCTGAGACCAGTCAGGTTCCCATTCCCCCGCCACATCCGACTCCTTCGGCAACACATGCAACTGCACCGAATACTGCCCCTGATGCCCCAGCAAATCGCTCATCAGATCGTTCGGCACACAGGCCAACTCCCAAATCCCCGGCTGCATCTGGGTAAAGGGAATCACCACTACCAAACCCATGGGATTGCTCTTGCCCGATCGCACCTGCGTCCGACGCTTGGGCGGATCTTCGGACGTAGACTCGTGGGTAATGCGAATGTCCATCACAGCATTGGGCGCGACGTTTTTGACCATCACGCGGTAGCGCCCTTCTAAAATTTCGACATCCGGCGATTCTAAGGGCAACCAAGACCGATCGCCTTCCTGTTGCAATAGAAACTCCCAGTTGTTTTGTCCAGCCATGATGAGTCTTCAATCACTACGAATCCCGTTAGTCTAACCCAGCCCAGGAAGACGGGTGAAAAATACTCTGCATAAAAAGCCTAAAACCCCCGATCGCATCAAGACACGATCGGGGGTTTTAGATCAAAATAAGCCAGGATTTAAGCTAGAAACCTAGCTCAAACCGCCCGCCATCAGACCTTGAATAAGAGGCAGATTGGTCAAGATCAAGTAGGCAAAGAATGCGCCACCTGTTGCACCAATAAAGAAGCCACCGGAGAACTTACTCCAGCCCTGCGCACTTTGCAACTCGTTACCCTTGCCGGATTCGTCCCCTTGGAAACCAACCAAACCATAGGCCGAAAGGCAAATGGTCGCAATCATAATGAGACCGATCGTACTGACAAGACCAGCCATAGCCGCCATGTCTGTATTACGCAACGGACCTAGCATCGTCCAAGGACCCACTAGGAAATAGCCATGGGCCATCCCCACTTCCAAGCCCCGCAGCAAGGGCGAGAGGCCCTTCCGGTAAGCAGGCAAGTTACCAATCAGCGCACGGGTAAACCCGGAGTCGCTAACGGGTGTTGAGAGATGTCCGACGAAAGGATCGCCGTTATAAGCCTTAACAAGTGACATACACAATAATTCCTTACAGATTCTGAAGAGAACAGAGAAATTCGTCTCCAATCATAAGCTGATGGGCCGAACCGTTCGTCTTGATTCCTCGATCACGTTAAAAAAGTTCACGCCAAAGGTTTAGAAAAGTTAATGATATTAAGGAATATTTAGGCTAAGTTCACGGGAAGACGGTTTTGACTTTTGTTGTTCGGGTTCATTGAATCATTTCGAGGCGGCGATCGAGTGAAAGAGTTACAGCAAGGAATTTACCTGAGGAAGGCCCGGGAAACCGATGCTAGAGCGATCGCGGCCTTGGTCAAGCAACTGGGCCAGACCCTTCAGGGCGACGATCGGCGGTCAAGATGGCCGCTGGTGTGGGTTGGAGTTAGCTTTTGGGGCGTTTTGGCGCTGTACCATTGGCAGACGGCCATGGCGCTATTGGGGGCAGTGTTTAGCGCGATCGTTCCATTGGGCGTGTTTTTTGGACTGCTGTGGACGATCGCTTGGCTCAATCCTTTGATTACCTGGTCTGATTATTGGGTGATTGAGAACCAGGGCAGTGTAATCGCCTGCGCCAAGCTCTACGAAGGCCATAGCACTTGCGAACTTTATGATGTTTTTGTGGTGCCCCATTGGCGGGGCTTTGGCTTTGGGACAGCGCTGGTGAAAACACTCACTCAGCAGGCCCGACATTCGACCTACTTAGCTTGTTTACCTAACGCGATCGGCTTTTACGAAGGACTCGGCTTTACACAAACAACAGACAGTCTAGATCCTGGTCTCATGCGTCGCCTCAGTTTGCAAAACCCCCGATACCAGAAGCTCGGACTCACGCCCATGGTGCAAAGGGCTGGCGATCGGCGTGGTTGATGCACAATCGATTTCGCTTCGTCATTGCACCACCTCGGAATGAATTCCGAGGCTCGTAGCAAAAGTCCGTTAAAACGGACT
>JANMIS010000081.1:0-3167 GCA_031375925.1 Synechococcales cyanobacterium OTE_70_concoct_197_sub | reverse complement strand
GCCTACGCCTTGTCGGGTTGCCGGAATAAACGAATCGGAATTATTGCTCAATTGCGTTTGTGGCTTGACGAGCTGCTGTTGTCGGAATTGATCGAGGTAGTAGCTGCCTGAACTCATGGTCATCGATTTGTTCGTGGAGTCATTGATTGTAACAATGGCTGAGGATGGCGCTGTGGAAACTGAGGCGGGATTACGAGTGTTGGCTGCAATGGTTCGGGTCGAAACACCCAAGGACTCGGCTGTGTAATCGTCTACTTGGCCACCGCCGCCACGGACCCAGTCGTTCCAGGCGATTTGCAGACTGCCCAGCTTGGGGTATTGATAGAACTCGTTGGTCGCACTCGCCCAATCCTCCGTCTCCATGCCTCGTTCCAGGAACTGAACAAAACGACGCGGACCTCCCTGGCAAATCAAGAAACAGGACAAACTATAGCCCTGGGCGTACAGTGGCATCATATCCCTAGGATAGTCCTTGAGTGCAAACAGAACCGCAAATGGAATGCCTCGGCCCTCGCTCAGGAATTGCACCAGCATTGTGTCATGCTTGCTCCGCTCGGTCTGGTGCTCGACGGTCGTACATGCGCCTTCGTCGGCCCATCGGGGCAACGGTTTGCCCAATGCCGCGAAGTGGCTGGCCATGACCGTATGTGTTATCTCGTGGGGCAAAACACTGTCGAGTATTCGCTCTGGTGTCCCCGATACGGTCATCTGAAAGTTCTCCACATTGCCGCGGTCAAGTGTGTATTTGGTTTCGCCGCTCGCAGGCATCGATGGGCCGTCCTTTACGACAAGTGGACAAGGTTCTGGCCAAGTGGGCAGTTCTTTGCCGAGCCAATGCACCGCTAACTGCTTGCGGTTCTCTTCGGCGGAACGCGCCACGTCGTTTGCGAGTTGCGCCGTTCTCGCGAACACGTGAAAGTTCTGTGTCTGGACCAAGGTATGGGGACCTACGAAGACTTGTCCTGCTCCGGTCGTGGACCAGCCGGACAAAACAAGTAAAGTCAGCATTACAATTCGTGCATCCATGCGGTTCTCAACTCCAATGTGGAATGCTCAGAAACCTCGACAGATCGAGATTTGCGTCCGGAGGATCGCGCCGCTTCCTGCTTTGCGACCCATCAACGCTTTCAGCCGGAGTCTAGGAGACACCTCAAGGCAGTCTCTAGATCAATCTTGAGTGAAAGTTCAGAAAAATCGACAAATCATTTCAGTCTGCTAGCTATCACTTCCGACACTAAACCGAGGCGCTGGCTAAGGTCTACTGTGTCTGCACGGTCGATGGGCTATCGCGACGCGCAAGCTTGCGATGGGAGGCGGGACCACTTGATTGCCCATCGTGTTGTCTACGTTGGAATCCGCTGCACAACTTAGTTTTTTATGACGCTCCACCAAAACTTACAAATAGGTAGACTGCGAGACGGACGATTCTTTGCAATCCTCGCTGGTGCGATTGTCGTGTCATTCCTTGCCTACATTGCTCGCGTAAGTGATATCGATCCTGACGCCTTTCACGAAATGGCTTTGATCCGAGTATTTTGTGAGGGGGGATCGTTTCCGCATGGCGATGTTTTTGCGTTTACGCCAACGGTGTATCCGGCAGTCCATCACGAATGGGGGACTGGGCTTGTTCTGTACTGTTGTGCAGGGATAAGCCCGCTCGGATTGGATGGGTTGGCGGTACTAAGGATATTGTTGGTCTTGGCAGTTGCTGCTGCGATGTATCGATGTGCTCGCAACGGCGGAGCCCATCCGTTGTTGATTTGCTGCTGTGCACCGATACTCTTTCCACTCCTCTGGGTCGGGTTCGGAGCCATTCGGGCTCAGTTGTTTACTCTTCTATTCTTAGTGCTCCAGATGTTATTGCAGCAATCCGATTGGCAGGGACGACGGAATTGGGTGTTCGCTTGGTCTTTGTTGTATGTTGTTTGGCTCAATATGCACGCTGGTTTTGTGGTGGGTGTTGCGATGCTCTTTTTTCATGTCGTCGAACGATGGCTGACGGAAATCGGAGACGAGTGGTCCATGGCCGGCCTAAGCAAAGCCTATTTCAAGCTTTGGCATCATCTCTTCCTGCCACCTATCCTGGTTGTAGGTTTGCAAATCAACCCGTGGGGGTTCCTCTACGGACCTTACTTGCTACGAGCCATCACCATGCCTCGCCCGACGATCTACGAATGGCAACCGTTGTGGATGACTCACGATAGCGCGACATCAATCGCGGCTTTTGCTTTGTCGTTGTTCGCACTCGGTTACGTTGCCAAGAACCGTCGTTGGGGACGATTGCGAGGCTGGTTTTTTTGCTGCATTGCAGCATATATGGCATTAAAGCATTTGCGGCATGGCTCTCTCTACTCAGTCGTTTGGATGGTATACATGCCAGGCTGGTTGACTCCGACCGCGTTTGGCCGAACAGCGATTGCTGCGTTGGTTAACCGCCGGACGACGATCATTGGAAGCGCTACGCTTGCTTTGGTTGCCTGCATCAGCTTCATACTGTGGTATCCCATTTGGAAGGTAACTGTTCCATCGACCGATCCAGCGGGAGCCTTGGTCTATCCGACTGGTGCGGTTCAGTATCTTCGGAATCACTCGTTCTCGGGAAATGTAATAACTCCATTCGCTAGCGGTGCGTACGTTTCGTGGACGTGTTACCCGAAAGTCCGAGTGAGTCTCGATGGACGCTATGAAGTCGCCTATCGCGAAGATGTTCTGCCTAAACACGATCTTTTTTACGGAGCAAAGGCCGGGTGGCAAGATGTCCTGCGAGAATACTCGGCGGACCTTGTTCTCGTTCAAGCGAACGCACCGGTTAAGGAGTTTCTTGGCAAACCAGGTTCGATGACCGAGGGCTGGCGTGTGATCTATGAGGATCCCGTCTATTCACTATACGCCAACGATGACTTTGGGTTGCCGGTACTTATTGGCAATTAAGCCAACCGTTTGACACGGGTGAGTATCGGTCTTTCCCCACCAGGATGCCTCCCAGATTTTTTTGGAAGATCGTTACCTCGACACATTTCAAACCATGGGACAATACCCCAGGCATGAAGCCAGAGTCATGTCACGAACCGTAAGTTCTCGACTAGAATGGGCACAGAGAATTTCGTCAACCCTGTCTTTTTGCTGAGTCTCATCCACCCGTGTCGCATGATTTTGAAACCATAGGC
>JANMIS010000078.1:0-7543 GCA_031375925.1 Synechococcales cyanobacterium OTE_70_concoct_197_sub | reverse complement strand
GGACCTAGCGCGCACTCTTCCTCAATACAACAATTGTTCTAAGAATAATATCGCCTCTCAAGCAAATGCATACTCCCAATGAGTGTCTGAAATGTTTGCACCCTAGCTCCCAATTCTGGGGGGACATGAACTGAGAATCCCAACCATAGTACGAGTGACAAACTCTAGGGATTGTGGGACGGGATGCAGCGGTAAGTATTCGACAATATGATGGGCTATGCGATCGGGCACAGCTTTTTGCGGGGGCGGGCATTGTCCAGGGGTCTAATCCTGAGAAGGAGTTGGCGGAGGTGCAGTTGAAGCTCCAGACGTTGCTGCGGGCGATTTCCGTTCCGGAAGGCGGTGCCAACGGGTAAGTTTGCATCGTTAAAAGATTGGGGCTTAGGGGGAAACCGATTGGTCTTCGGGTGCTGATAATTAGTTAATTGGTCAATGATCGTTACAATACGGGCTGCAATTGAGGAGAACAGAAAATCTTCTATAATTTTTCTATTCTTTACTTAATGGCACTACGCAAAAGCGATCGGCCTTGCACGATTCGAGTCGTAGATGAACTTACAGATGTGATTGTGCTTGCAAGTGTGTCAGCAACGCGGTATGTTAAAGGTTTTCACAAGCCCCGTTCTGAGCGTTACGCCATGCCGAAATTCACTGATTTTCTCGCTCACCTCAACCCCTCCCAGCGGCAATCAGTCGAACATTACTGCGGGCCGCTGCTAGTGGTTGCAGGCGCAGGATCAGGCAAGACACGGGCCTTGACTTACCGCATCGCAAACCTAATTCTGACTCACCGCACTGACCCAGAAAATATCCTGGCCGTCACGTTTACAAATAAAGCAGCTAAAGAAATGAAAGATCGAGTGGAGCGAGTCTTCGCCGATCAGCAAGCCCAATCCACCTACAACAAGCCCCTCGAAGCGCTCTCCCCATCAGAACAAACCAAGCTCCGATCGCAAGTCTACAAGAACATTACCAAAGAACTCTGGATTGGCACCTTTCACGCCCTCTGCTGCCGTATTCTGCGCTTTGATATTGAAAAGTACCAAGATCCTAAAGGCCGAAAATGGACCAAAACATTTTCCATTTTTGATGAATCTGATGTGCTAGGAGTCATGAAGGACATCATTGTTAACAAGCTTAATTTAGACGATAAAAAGTTTGATCCTCGTAGCATGAGGTACGCGATTAGCAATGCGAAAAACCAAGGCCAATCGCCCCAAGAAGTAGAACAAGAACAAAATAATTTTCGCGGTCGAGTGATTGCAAACATTTATGACTGCTATCTCGATCGGCTTGCCGAAAATAACGCCTTAGACTTCGATGATTTAATCTTAATGCCTGTAAAATTATTCAGACAAAATGAACAGGTACGAGCATACTGGCACAAACGCTTTCGACATATTTTAGTAGATGAATATCAAGATACAAATCGAACGCAATACGATCTGATTCAAATGCTGACGACCAACGGGAAAGACCCCGCTGAATTTGATGACTGGGATTACCGATCGGTCTTTGTTGTGGGTGATGCTGATCAATCGATTTATTCGTTCAGAAGCGCTGATTTCACCATCCTGATGGGCTTTCAGGATGATTTTGGGGATGGCAAAGTGGACGGTGAAACGGAGTCTATGGTTAAGCTTGAAGAGAACTACCGATCGACTGCCAATATTTTACAAATGGCTAATGCGTTAATCGAAAACAATACCGAACGCATTGACAAAATCCTCAAACCCACCCGAGGCGAAGGCGATCCCATCCGATTGCATCGCTGCGATGACGAAATCGACGAAGGTGAATTTGTTCGTCAACAGATCGAAGTCCTCGAAGCTAAAAATCCCGAACTCGACTTCGGCAAATTCGCCGTTCTATATCGCACCAACGCCCAATCCCGAGCCTTAGAAGAATCCCTTGTCCGTGCAGGCGTTCCGTACCGGGTGATTGGAGGATTGCGATTTTACGATCGTCGAGAAATCAAAGATGTCGTTGCCTATTTACGCGCTGTTGCGAATCCATCAGACTCTGTGAGCCTATTGCGCGTCATCAATACTCCCAAACGCGGTGTTGGTAAATCAACCATTGATACCCTCGTGCGCTCTGCGGTTGAACTCGGCGTTCCCCTGTGGGAAATCCTTAAGGATGAGACGACTGTGCGCACGCTGGCTGGCCGATCGGCTAAGGGTGTTTTGGCGTTTGCTGACGTGATCCGAAATGCTCAAGACCAACGGGACACCGTTTCTGCCTCCACCCTCGTCCAGGAAATCCTAGAAACCTCTGGCTACGTCGCAGACCTAAAAGCCCAAGGCACCGACGAATCCGAAGACCGTTTTAAAAACGTTCAGGAGCTTTACAACGCCGTTCTACAGTTTGAAGAGGATAGCGATGAGGATAAATCTCTCACGGGATTCTTAGCGAGTGCTGCTCTCTCATCAGATTTGGACTCCACTAAAGAAGAGGATAAAAAAGTTTCTCTCATGACGTTACATGCTTCAAAAGGCTTGGAATTTCCCGTGGTTTTCCTGGTCGGATTGGAGCAGGGATTGTTTCCTAGCTACCGATCGCTGGATGATCCGGCTGCGATCGAAGAGGAGCGTAGACTTTGCTATGTTGGCATTACTCGTGCCCAGGAGCGTCTCTTCATTACCCATGCCCGCGCGCGTCGTCTCTATGGCAATCGCGAACCTGCTACGCCTTCTCTGTTTTTGGCAGAATTACCCACGGATCTTATGGAAACGAATGCGCCACCGCCTTCTTCGGGTTCAGCTAAATGGGCTAAGAGTTTGGGTAAGTCTAGTACTCAACCCGCTAAAGACCCTAAGCCTAAGTTTCAGCCCCGTGATAATGCGCCCCAGGATTGGGTGGTGGGGGAGAAGGTGGTTCATGATGCTTTTGGGGTGGGGCAGGTGACTCATGTGTTTGCTTCGGCTAATAAGTTGCATTTGGGGATTAAGTTTCCTGAGAGTGGACATAAGATTTTGGATCCTCGGATGGCTCCGATGAAGAAGGTGTTGTGATGCGATCGGTCTTTGTTTCGGGCGCGTTGCTTCGCTTAACGCACCCTACGATTGTGGCGATTGTGGGTTCATTGTGATTTGGAATACATTGCCGAATTCTTGGACGACGATCGGCAATACATCCGCTACTTTTAATCCTGGTACCCAATCAACCAAACGCCCTACCCTTCGATCGGTAATGCCGCAGGGCACAATTCGTTTGAAGGCTTCCATCTCTGGGCAAACGTTTAAAGCAAATCCGTGCATCGTAATCCAGCGACTCACTTTGATGCCGATCGCTGCAACTTTCACGCCCTCAACCCATACCCCGGTTAAGCCTTCGACGCGCTCACCGATTAAGCCAAAATGAGCAATTGTCCGAATCACCACTTCCTCTAACTGCCGCAAATACCAATGCAAATCTTGGCGATAATGCACCAAATTTAAAATTGGATAGCCCACCAATTGCCCCGGTCCATGGTACGTCACTTCTCCCCCGCGCTCAATTCGCACCAGTTCATAGTCCCCCGGTTCAAATTTCACAAATGCTGGGTCCGATGCTTGACCTAAGGTGTACACCGGCGGATGCTCTAGCAAGCATAACAAGTCAGGCCGATCGGAACATTCTTTTCGCTCCTGCACCCACTGCTTTTGCCAAGCCCAAGCCTCTTGATAGGGCACTAGCCCCGCATCTAGCCACTGACAATCTCGCATCCCAAGCACCACTGAATCTGGATCCAAAATTAAAAAATAATCTTAAAAAACGCTATATCTAGTTTGAAAAATCGCTGTACACTAATCACAACCTTGCCATTTATCCTTGATTTTAGAACGAACCGTGAACTTCCCCAACCCTAACCGACCCAGTGGATTTCCTTGGACCCAAGCGAACTTGCGCCTAGCTGAGTCTCATCCACTTCCCACAGGCTACCTTTTCCAGAGTCCCGGCTGTCACTTCACTTATCGAATCATCGGGCCTTGCTGCCGACTCTACGATCGTGAACAACTTCCCTATCCTTGCTGCCGCATCGAATGGCGCGGTAAGGAACCCAGTTGGCGACGGATTGGCAACCGCTTTACGCCCGATATGGGCACCAAAAATAGTCCTTCCTACAGCGTTGAAATTGTAGGTCAAGAACACCGCGAACCCCTGATTCTCACGCTGAATCCCATTAAGCTCACCCATACCCAGCGCGAATGGTGGTATTCACGCAAACTCACGCAAACAACAGAACCGATCGTTTTGAACTCTAACTAACCCATCATCAAGTAAACCATTCTATGAATCCAAATCGAGCGATCGATGAAATGCTAGCGGAGTTTGAAAACTATCAACCTTACGATAAAGTTGAAACACAGCATCAACGCCAGTTGATTGAATTGATTACGAACAGTACTGATCCTTTAGATGCCGATCATTTTGAACCGGGCCATGCAACGGGAAGCGTTTGGATTTTTGATCCAGTTAAACGACAGATTGCGATGATTTTCCATAATAAAATCAAGCGTTGGCTACAGCCCGGCGGTCATGCAGAGTTGGATGAACCCAACTTAAAGGTTACAGCATTGCGTGAAGCCCAAGAAGAATTGGGTTTGCAGCTTAACTTTGAGCAGGCAAGTTTGTTTGATTTGGACGTTCATTTGATTCCTGCTAATCCTCGCTATCCTGAACATTGGCATTTTGATGTGCGGTATCTTTGCCTTTGTGAGGTTCAGCCTCTGGTTGCAGAGAGTGAGGATAGTCCAGTTCAATGGTTTGATTTAGATTGTTTAGCGGTTGCGGGGCTGGATGCGGGACTCGATCGAATGATCAAAAAAACGATCGACTATAGCTGTAATCTATGAAAGAGCTTGTAAAGCATTTTGTGGCAAAGGTCATAATTTAGTCAGGCATTTACCCTGCGTCGTCAGCACGCTCGCCTCAATCTCTTGATGAGTCATCTAGATGAACAGCAGCGCCGTTCGATCGCGAACGTTTTCCCAAATGTCTTCAGCGTTGGGGTCGAGTTCTTCCAATGACATATTTCGGCGAAGTTCGGCGATCGCATCTGTGATGGTCATGGTCGGTTTTGGAGTGGTGCGCGATTCTCGTCCCGAGAGGCGGTGCTAACGAATCACCTGAAGGAGATCTTCGAGCAACAGGTCGTCAGCAGTTTCGAGTTCATGAAAGACGGTCTCTCTAAGTGTCATAGAAATTGCCTTGTTCTCAGCCTTTCCATTCTAACCTCTTCCCTCTTCCGCCCCCCGTCCTCCGTCCTTACCTTCACTTCCACTGCCGACAAACCCATCACCCCCACCATCCCCCGTCCCGCGTCTTCTGGACCGAGGGGCACTCATGGCGGGATGAAGTGGCAACCGATCGCCCATGAGGTCTGCGCGAGTGCGGTGGGAGGTGGAGGTAGGTTTGCCAGTCGGCGATCGAGAGGGATCCGAGAGCCATTCTAGCTGCTACGATAGGGGCTGTAATGATTCAAAGTAATGTTCTATGAGTACTGAACAAATCGAAGAAGCGACTCGACCGTTGGAAAATCGTTTGACCGCCTTAGAGACTGAGTTGATGCTGATTAAGCAATTCATGAATCAATCGAATCCGGGTTGGGAATCAATCTTTGGATCATTTGCTAATTGTCCTGAGTTTGATGAAATGGAAGCTTTTGGGAAAGCATGGCGATCGGCACAAAATGAATCGCCTGAACTGGAATAAACGTCATGTATCTTCTCGACACAGACTACATGAGCTTGATGCAACGCGGAACTATGGAAGGGCAGGAGCTTGTCCGGCGGTTAATGAGCAGTAATATTGCACCCGCGACGACGATCGTGACCTATGAGGAACAAATGCGAGGTTGGCTTGATTTGCTGGCGCGATCGACGAAGTTTGAGGCTCAGGTTCGGGCGTATCAGTTACTCCATCAGCACACGACAAATTACCAAAGAATTACAATTTTTCCGTTCGATGTGGCAGCAATTAAGGAATACAATCAGCTCCGTAAAATCTATCCAAGGCTTGGGAAAATGGATCTGAAAATTGCGGCTATTGCAATAACAAACAAATCTATTCTATTAACCCGCAATCAAAGGGATTTTAGCCAAATCACTTCTCTACAAAGTGAAAACTGGCTTTGATGTAAGAAATCATTTCTCTTCTCCATTCCTCCGTCCTCGTTCTTCCGTCCTCCGTCCTTCCCCTCACTTCCATTGCCGACAAGCCCGCGTCATCTCTCCCCCATACTCCATCCCGCGTCTTCTGGGCCGAGGGGCACTCATGGCGGGATGGAGTGGCAACCGATCGCCCATGAGGTCTGCGCGCTTTCGGTGGGAGGTAGGTTTGACCATTGGTGTATGGAAGGCGGTCGATAGTCGGGAGATGGATTTGCTGAGGAAAAGTTGGAGAATATTGTTAAACTAGGAATGAATTGTCTAGAGGTCAATGCCATGACGATCGTTGTCGAGCTTAGTCCTGAATTAGAAGAAGTTCTTCGGGACCGTGCCCATAGTCAGGGTCAGGATATCACGATCGTTGCGTCTGAATTATTGTCTCAAATGTTGCTGATGGATCAACAAAGATTAGCTGAGACGGAGGAAATTCAATTTCACGAGTTAACAGAATTGCTTCAAAATTTTGAACATCAGTATCAAATGGATTCACGATCGTTTCATCAGAAATTTCAGGCGGGAACGATCGGGGATTCGGCGGATTTCTTTGAATGGAATACGTACTATGAAATGTTGAATGGGTCTCAGGTCACCGTTTAACGTGAAATCCAGCGAATATGTTGTAGCGATTCGGGAAAAGCTTGATAATAGCGCAATCATTGCAGAAGTAACGGTTGTCGATGAACGAGTGTTTCGAGGGAAAGGTTACTTTCGAGCAAGGTTAATGTTGAATAATGGTGATTTCCTGGAAATTGCTGAATCCTTTGCAGAGGGAGATCAAACGATCGTTACGTTAGATTACCGGTATCAATGGATGGATGCCTCTAAGCAGTCATTGCGTAAACGATGGGATAGTGTGAAGCATTTTCCAGGTTTGGATAATTTCCCCCATCATGTTCATATTTCAGAAGAGTCGAATGTGAGTCCTGGGCAATGTCGATCGATTTTAGAATTTATTGATTTTATGGAATCGGAGTTGCAATAGAGCGGACATTACCCCAAATTTCGTCAGGGTCGATGTCTAATTCTTCGTCGATCGCTTCTTCCCGATATGCTGCGATCGAATCAATCAAGCTCATTGTCGATTTTGGAGTGGTGCGCGATTCTCGTCCCGAGAGGCGGTGCCCACGAATAACCTGAAGGAGGTCTTCAAGCAACAGGTCATCAGCGGTTTCGAGTTCATGAAAGACGGTCTCTCTAAGTGTCATAGAAATTACCTTGTTCTCAGCCTCTCCATTCTAACCTCTCCATTCTCCATTCCTCCGTCCTCGTTCTTCCGTCCTCCGTCCTCCCCCTCATTTCCATTGCCGACAAACCCGCGCCCCAACTCCCCCCCCAACCCCCCTCCCGCGTCTTCTCCCCCGAGGTGCAAAATGGCGGGATAGAGCGTCGCT
>JANMIS010000181.1:0-1118 GCA_031375925.1 Synechococcales cyanobacterium OTE_70_concoct_197_sub | reverse complement strand
GGAAGTTGCCGATCGGCGCCTTGGACTAAAAGCAACGGGAAATGTTCTTCGTGGTTTATGAATTCTCCTCATGCCGGTGCTCCTATTCGGTCTGAGTTGGGTCGCAACCCAGACGAGCACCAGCGGTATACCCATTGCGGTCGAAATCGCCGTTCTGTTCGTACCTGCTGCTGCCCTTCTCTTCGTCGCTAGCCGAAACATTTTCCACCACTTCTTGAGAGGTCACCAAGTGACTTTTTGGGTTTGCTACACGCTATTGGCCGTTGTCGGCATCCTGCCGGCCATAGCTTCGCCCATACTCTCTCTTGCCTGTGTTGCAACCTTTTGGGCCGTGATGACTGTCGGTGTGATCAAGGTCAATCGCCACGTATTTTGGTTGGCCGAAGAACATCGAATACCTCGCGTTTTCGGATTCTTTCCAATCGTGCTTCTAGGCGCTCAGTTTCTCATGCTTTGCAGCACCAAGGCGGCAACCATGCCCACGCAGTGGTTTGGCTTTGCCATGGTCATGTTGGCCGCAACCGTTTTAGCCACGACCAGAACCATCGCTTCGGTATTTAGGACGAGGACGGGCGACCTCGTACGTCCCTTGCCTTGGAGTATTGCGTTGCCGCTGTTCGTCGGAGTGCTGCTGGCCATCGCCGGTGTGATTGTCTCTTTCTACGGGTTTCGACTCATTGGAGTGACAACCAAAGCGGTTGTGCCTACGGCGTTTGTTGCATCGGCCCTGATGATTGGCATCGCGTATGATACTCGCCATTGGTCGTTCACGGCTCTTGCCTTGGTTCTGCTCACGGTCACTTACCAATGCGCACCGACATTGTTCTCCGGATTGGTACCGCTCTTAAAAGCGGGAGCAGAATTCGCCGTCAACGAAAAGAAATTGCCGTTGGCTTTCTATGGGGTCACGTACTTACCGCTGTTGGGATTGCTCACATGCGTAAGCTGCTGGTTGAGCAAAAAACGTCGTTTCGACATGAGCCACCCTATCCAGCTGTTTACCACAGGTGTGTCGGTGATACTCTGGGGCAGCTCCATGTTGAACATCAAGGCAGCGTTTATCGTCTCTGCCATAAACATCTTGTGCTTTCTCGCTTATGCAATCGCCTTTCGTGATC
>JANMIS010000063.1:0-5497 GCA_031375925.1 Synechococcales cyanobacterium OTE_70_concoct_197_sub | reverse complement strand
GAACCGAAACGCAACCGATGGCTCCCCAGAATTGTCCTAGCGTTTGCTTCGATCGCACTAATCGGGGTGTCTATTTTTCCCTATCTGAATACGCCAAAGGATGTCCCAAGCAGTGTGAACGCCGCCGCTTCTCCCGATGCTCAACGAAAGCAGTTTGAGGATCAGGTGCGGGGCTACGAGTCAGTTCTTCAGCGCGAACCTGAAAATCCTAATGCATTGCGCGGGATTGTCGATGCAAAGCGCGGGCTAAATGACATTGCCGGGACCGTTGCACCCTTAGAAAAGTTGGTCAAGCTCAATCCCACCGTCCCAGACTATGCCATTTTGTTGGCGCGGACGAAGCAATATCTAAAAGATAACGAAGGCGCGATTCAGGTGTACCGCGATGCCCTCAAGACCCAGCCTGCGGATTTACAGATTTTGGGCCAGTTGTCGCAGTTGTTGATCGAGCAAAAGCGTCCTGAAGCGGCGATCGGTCTTCTCCAAGACACCCTGAGAGATGCCCCAAAACTCAATCAAGCGACCCCCGGTGCAGTCGATGTCACGGCGGTGGAAGTGCTCTTGGGCCGCGCCTTTGCAAATCAGAAGCGCTTTGATGAGGCGGTGCGGATGTTCGATGCTGCGATTAAGGCGAAACCGACTGACTTCCAAGCGTATCTGGCAAAAGGGTTGACGCTACAGGAACAGGGCAAAAAAGACGAGGCGAAGGCGTTATTTGATAAAGCGTTGCTGGTTGCGCCGCCGGAAGTCAAGGATCAGATCAGTCGTCTAGCGGCGGGTCCAAGCCCCAGTCCAGCCTCAAGCCCATCGGCAAGTCCTGCGGCAGGTGGGGTTTCGCCTGATGCCCAGCGGCCACCGACTGAAAAGCCTGCTGAGCCTAAACCTGCTGAGACTAAGCCGTAACGATCGGTCTCTGTTCCCCAACTTTTGGGGAGTAAAACCCTTCATAGCCCCCACAATTGGAGGTTTGGCGACCTCCAGCCTCCTGGAAACTTAAATCTACGATCGGTCCAACGTTATGAATCCGACAATTCAACCGATTTTGGCTCATCTCAAACAGAACCTGACCGACCTGTACGGCGATCGGCTCCACAATCTCACGCTATTTGGTTCTCAAGCGCGTGGTGATGCTGACGACACATCAGATATTGATGTGTTGGTTGTTCTGAAGTCCCTTGTTAATCCTGGAGAAGAAATTAAACATACAGGCAAAACGATCGCGGATCTTTCTCTACATTACGATGTTGTAATTAGCTGTATCTTCATGGACGAAACTAACTACCAAACTCGCAACGGTTCACTCCTCAGAAATATCCGCAGAGAAGGTTCTTCTCTATGACGATCGGCATAGTATGGCCAATAAAAGAGGGAGACGATCGCAACACCGATCGTCTCCCTCTTTTGTCTAATTCAAAACCACTTAATTCAATGCTTCCAAATAATCTCGAACCTGATTTCTTCGTTTGGGTTGACGGAGCTTCTGAAGCGCCTTGGCTTCAATCTGACGGACACGCTCACGGGAAAGCTCCAAGGCACGGCCAATCTCAGCAAGAGAATAGGGTTGACCATTATCTAACCCAAAGCGCATCTGAATCACATCGCGCTCCCGATCGGTCAAGTCCGCCATCAGCGTCATCAAGTCTTTGCGCAGTGACTCCCGCATCAGCAGGTCTTCAGGAGAGAGATCTTCGGTTTCAAGCAAATCGCCCAATTCCGTATCTTTCTCCTTACCGACTTTCGTTTCCAATGACACTGCGCGAGGCACTTTCAATAGGATCTCCCGCACCTGTGCCACGGTCATGTCTAGCTCTTTGGAAATGTCTTCGATCGAAGCCGTACGACCTTGCTCTTGGGAAATCTTGCGCTGCGCTTTCTTGATTTTGTTTAGCTTTTCCGTTACGTGAACCGGGAGCCGAATCGTTCGACTTTGGGTGGCGATCGCCCGAGTAATGCCCTGACGAATCCACCAGTAAGCGTAGGTACTAAAGCGATAGCCCTTCGTCGGGTCAAACTTCTCCACTGCTCGCTCTAAGCCCAAGGTGCCCTCTTGGATCAAGTCCAAAAGCTCCAAGCCTCGGTTTTGATATTTCTTGGCAACGGAGACCACAAGACGGAGATTTGCCTTGATCATGTGCTCTTTTGCACTCAGACCTTGCGATTGAATCTTTTCAAGTTCTTCGACTGACAGATTGGCGATCGTCGCCCAAGCTTGCTTACCCTCTGCCATTGCGGGCTTGAGTTCTGCAACCGTCACGCTGCATTCAGAAGCCCAACGCTCCAAAGACGGACGATGACCCAAAATAGCCGTCAACCGATCGCGACTATCAATCAACTTGACGTATAGGGCGATCGATCGATTGTTAAGACTCGATTCAGTGTTGCGATGCTCCAGCAAAGCCATATAGCGCTGCACCCGCTGAGCCTCCGTCACTTCTTCATCGCGGCCCAGAAGCTGTACACGACCAATTTCTTGCAGATACATTCGCACTAGGTCAGTCGTTCTGCGGCCTGCATTACTGGGAAGTTCGATCGCTTCTTCTAAATCGATGTCATCTACTTCCAAAGAAATAGCTTTCAGATCTGGCTCGTGAAGGTCAGCCTCATGAAGGTCAGCTTCATGAAAAACAGGCTCCTGAAGATCGAGTAGCGATGGCTCGAATTCCACCTCCGAGGCATCTGTGGATTCAAAAATAGGAGTAAGCACAGAAAGGTCATCCATAGGAAAACTCAGATATCAACGGTAGGTTAATGATTCCTAAATATGAGAAATCACAACCCCCGTCTTGACGGGTGATCTCATTTGAGGTGTGTCTCTAGACTGCCCGCGATCGTCCCTGAATCAACAGCATTACGCCTTCGGATCTTTTGAGAAAGTCTTTCAGGAAAGGCTCAATGGGACGATCGCTCTTGTCTGTGACTTCTATCTATGTCACTGACATTCCCGAAAAGTCCGTAACTTATGCGCGCTTCAGGGAAATCTCTTCATCAAATCGTTTCTTCGAATACAAAAAACTCGCCTATGCTTTATGACTGACAAAAATAAAGCGAAATCTATCAAAATGCTTGCTACGTCCGCACAAAAGATGATTTTTCGAATCTATCCTCAGAGTTGTTCAAGGTTGTTCAGGTTTACTCACCCGCGACATCAAAATGTTTAAAGCATCGATCGGAGTCACTTGTCCTTGCAAGAGTCGATGCACTTGTTGCGTAATGGGCAAATCAATGGCTGCATGATTCGCCAATGCCATCAGCACCATGCAAGTATTAATGCCCTCTGCGGTTCCTTCTAAAGTAGAAAGAACTTGCTCAATCGTCTCACCTTGCGCAAGGCGATAGCCCACTTGATAGTTTCGACTGAGAGGACTGCTACAGGTCGCCATCAGGTCACCCATCCCCGCTAAGCCGTACAGGGTCTCTGCCTCCGCTCCCCAGTAGCCTGCGATGCGGATCATTTCAGCAAGTCCGCGTGTAATCAAGGCCGACTGGGCATTGGTCCCGAGCCTCAGACCGTCACAAGCTCCCGTGGCGATCGCCATGACATTTTTTAAGGCCCCTGCAAGTTCAACGCCGATCGGGTCGCCATTGGTATAGACCCGAAACCGATGGGAATTAAATAATGCTTGGACTTGCTGAGCGGCGGCTTGATCGTGACTGGCAACGACGGTGGCAGCGGGTAGACCCTGTTGGATTTCCTTAGAAAGATTGGGACCGGAAAGCACCGTGATTGCAGCAGAAGGAAAGGCCGATCGCCAAATCTCCGACGGTCGCCGTGGTAAACGATCCATCGTATTCTCTAGCGAAGCTTCTAGTCCTTTGGTCGCAGAAACAATCACGAGGTCATCCCTCTGCCCAAATGTCTGTGCCTGCTCAACAACGTCCCGCACACCCTTCATCGACACCGCACAAATCCAGACAGAAGAATGGCCCAATGAGGTTTCTAGTGATGGGGTCGATCGTCTCGACCATTGCACCACATCATGATTATTCTCTTGAATCAACTCGGCCAAGGTCGAACCCCAAGCCCCACCCCCAATCACCGTCACCTTCATCGCAGTACAGCCTGAGGAGTGTTCTGAGGTTTGATGCGGGGGAAGCGTTCGATGAGCGACCTCACCTGTCCGGCATGGTAAGAACTGCGCGTCAAAGGCGACGACACAACCTGCAAGAAGCCAATGGATTCACCATACTCCCGCCAAGCCCCAAACTGGTCTGGCGTGACAAATTCCTGCACGCCCAAATGCTTCTGAGTGGGCTGCAAATATTGGCCGATCGTCACAATGTCACAGTCCACAGCGCGCAAGTCTCGCAAGGTTTTCCGCACTTCCTCGTCGGTTTCCCCCAGGCCCACCATGATGCCGGATTTGGTATAAACCCAAGGGGCGATCGATCGGCTTTGCTTTAGCACTTCCAGCGATCGACGATATTCGCCTTGGGGTCGAACGCGGCGGTAGAACTTTTCAATGGTTTCAGTGTTGTGATTTAGCACATCAGGCTGCGCCTCTAGGATGATCGCGAGGGCATCCCAGTTTCCACAGAGATCGGGAATGAGGAGTTCGATCGTGGTTCCCGGCGAGAGCTTACGAATTTCTTCAATACACCTGACAAACTGGGAAGCGCCGCCGTCATCTAAATCATCGCGATTGACCGAAGTAATCACAACATGATTGAGCTTCATGCGATAGACGGCTTCCCCGAGACGCACAGGCTCTGTCGGGTCCAGCGCTTGGGGTTTCTTTTCAAAATCGATATCGCAGTAGGGACAAGCTCTGGTACAAGCAGGACCCATGATTAAAAAGGTGGCCGTTCCGCTGTTGAAGCACTCACCGATATTGGGGCAGGAAGCTTCTTCGCACACGGTATTCAGACTAAGATCTCGGAGGGTCTCAGTCACACTTCCAATGCGCTCCCATTGTGGAGCTTTCACACGCAGCCAATCGGGTTTTACAGTCACGGCGGCAATCTCTATGAATCAAAATTTATTTATCTGTATTCTAACAGAGGCTGAACGGTGTTCAGGTTAAGCCCACTATTTTACTGATGGAGCAAGCGTTGGGGCAGGCGTTGGGGCAGGAGCCGAGGTGGGAGTAATGAGCTTTGTGGGGAGATTAATGTCGTTCGGGTCAAAGCTAGTCACAAGACCGATCGGTTGACTGTCATCAGAAATAGATTTCACATATCCCGGCGTTAAAAACGATCGGAATCCGACTTGAGGCGTGAGATAGCTGCGAAAAAATGCGAGTCCCATAGCATTCATATAGCGCCGTGCTTGAGCTGGATTAGGGCCGACAACCCCTTCGGGAATATTAATCGGTCCGGGGCCTCCAGCATCTTCCAAGAATGAGAAATGACTGCCCTGGGGCACCATTACAAGATACCGATCGCGCGTTTTTAGCTGAGTAAACGGGATAATTTGTTCGGGGACGGCGGGGGCGATCGTGTCGGAACCGCTAGAAATAATCAGGGTGGGAATTTGGATCTTTTCTAAACTGCTAGCCCC
>JANMIS010000058.1:0-4022 GCA_031375925.1 Synechococcales cyanobacterium OTE_70_concoct_197_sub | reverse complement strand
CAAAATAGTCACGGGAGACTGATGGGGGATCATGCCTAAACCCCAAGCGACGATCGTAATCAAACCTGAAGCAACAATGCCCGCGATCGTCCCTTCCACACTCACGGCCCCTTCGGTTCCTGGCGGTACAGGCTTGAGTGTGGTAATTAAAAACGTGCGTTTGCCGTAGGCTTTGCCCACTTCGCTGGCCGTGGTGTCAGAGAGCTTGGTCGCGATGCTCGCGGTGTAGGCTAACAGCAGCAGCGGCGGTAAGGCCATAGACCAATCTGGGAGCTTGCCAAATTGCATTAATTCTCGGTAGTTCCACACCTTCAACATCCAAAAGCCGATCGCACAAATTGCAGCCACAAGCGCCGAACCCCACACATTTTCAGGCCCGCGTGCGCCCGATCGTTTTTCTGCAATGCCCAGGGCTTCTTTTTGGGCCATGCCAATGCGCGTCACCCCGGAACCCACTAGGAAATACACCATCATCACCGCATACCCTCGCCACCCCAGACACCCAAAGATCAAAACACCCAGAACCCAAGCATGAAGCGTACCTTCAGGAGTGAGGAGCTTTTTGGGGGCGAGGTAAGCGGGGAGAAGGAGGGCGGTGTTGACGACGATCGCCAGTATCCACGGTTCTTGCAGAAAATTCGGCATGGATTAAAGTGGTGATTAATGACTTAGGTTGAATTGTATGTCTTCTATTATCTTCCACCTTGCCTTTCCCGTGGGGAATCTTCCCGAGACAAAGCAGTTTTATGGAGAGGGTTTAGGCTGCGACTTGGGGCGCGAAAGTAAGCATTCGCTGATTTTAAATTTGGGCGGGCATCAGCTTGTTGCCCATGTAAGTCAGGAAGCTTGGGTGGTGCAGGCAGGCATTTATCCACGACATTTTGGATTGGTTTTTCCAAAGCATCAAGATTGGGAAGCCTTGTACGATCGTGCCCAAGCCCAGCGGCTTAAATTTCGAGAGATGGCGAGAATTCGTTTTGTGGGGACGAGCTTGGAGCATTCCACGTTTTTTCTGGAAGATCCCTTTGGAAATTTGTTGGAGTTTAAACATTATGTCTACCCAGAAGCCGTGTTTGGCGATCGGCATCTAGCGCAAGTGGGCGAAATTACGGGTTAAGGTCAAAATGTAGCGACCCAGCGTGATTCCTCAGGTGCGACGGCCCATACTGAACCCAGTTGCTGTCCAGTTGCTGCCCACAGGTAAACCATGCAAATCCCGACATTCTCCGATCGGTCCCAGACCCTCGCCGTCTCCGTTATCATCCCCATCTACAACGGCAGCACAGACTTTCCTGATTTGCTCCAAACCTTGTACGCCCAAACCTACCCGCGCGATCGGGCCGAATACCTCCTCATCGACAACGGCAGCACAGACGAAACCTGGTCGCTCCTAAAAACAGCCCAGCAACAAGCCGAACTTACGGGTTTCCCTTTAAAAATCTTCCAAGAATCCCAAATCCAAGGATCCTATGCGGCCCGTAACCTTGGGATCCGCAATGCCCAAGCCGAAATCCTCGCCTTCACCGACGCCGACTGCCGCCCGGAACCCGATTGGCTCAAAAATCTCATGCAGAGTTTTAACCCAGACCATCCCAAGGTAGAAACCCTCGGATGGGTCGCCGGGGAAGTCAAAGCCTTGCCTAGTCAAAACTGGCTAGAACGCTACGCCGATCGCGCCGAAACCCTCTCCCAAAAGCACACGATCGCCAACCCCTTTTGCCCCTACGGCCAAACTGCCAACATCGCCATTCGTAAAGCCTGTTTCGCAGATGTGGGACTCTTCCGGCCCTACCTCACCACGGGCGGCGATGCCGATCAATGCTGGCGAATCCTGCGAAACTCTGATAAGTATTGGCAATGGTATTTTGCAGACCATGCGATCGTGCGTCATCGTCACCGCTCCACCCTGCCCGAACTGCTCAGTCAATGGCGACGCTATGGCCGATCGAACCGCTTCTTATCCGAACTGCACGGCATCGAACTGATGACCTTGCCCAGCCTCAGCTACTACGCCTATCGCCTGAGTCGTTGGGTCTTAAAGGAACTGCCGATCGCCCTCCTGCATCGCAACATAGTAGAAATGATCTCCACGCCTGTGGGCTTGCTGTGCCTACGATCGCGGTGGCGCGGCCAACAGCAGGCCCAACTGCCAAGTCAAGCCCAAGACATTCCAAGCTTGACCGAACCCCAAACCGAATACGGGGAACCGCAAACCCTCACCAACCCCGTAAGGTAAAGTAAACACAACAAAGACCCATCACCTAAAAAATAAGGCCGCCACCATGACAGACCAACTCCTCCTCGTCGATGACGAACCCGCCCTCCGAACCGCCGTGCAAGCCTACCTCGAAGAAAGTGGCTTTTCCGTTCAGACGGCCAATAACGGCAACGAAGGATGGGAGATGGTCCAACGTTTTACGCCAGATCTCGTCATTAGCGACGTGATGATGCCCCAAGTGGACGGCTATCAGTTTCTGAAAAAATTAAGAGATGACGCTAGATTTCAGGCCCTTCCCGTAATTTTTCTCACCGCTCGTGGAATGACAGGCGATCGGATCAATGGCTACGACGCCGGATGTGATGCCTACATCTCAAAACCCTTTGACCCAGACGAACTCGTGGCCATCATCAAGAGTATCCTGACCCGTCAACGCGCCGCCCAAGCTGGATCCGGTGATGCCGAAAACCCCGACGTTGCCGAACTCGCCCGCCAAATCAAAGAAATCAAAGCCCTCCTGACCCAAAAAAACGTCTTCCAACCCACGGCCCCGCCCATCAACATCGACTTCACCCCACGGGAGCAGAGCGTTTTGGAGTTAGTCGTTGATGGCTTAATGAACAAAGAAATTGCCCGTCGCCTGGAAACCAGCGTCCGCAATGTGGAAAAATACGTCAGCCGCCTATTTACCAAAACCGGAACCAATAGCCGTACCGAACTGGTTCGCTTTGCCCTAGAGCACGGGCTGATTCCGCCTCGTCAACTCTAGCGCCCTTTAGCCCCTCACCCTAGATCCAGGATCTTATCAATCCTCACCCAAAACAGAGATTGATTAGACGAATGATCCTGGATCTATTAAGTTATGTGAAGTCTCAATTTACACATTTCGTAAAATTTTGCACTACAGTAAAGAACATTAATAACCAAGCGATCGTTAATTACGTTAATTACTCTGTGATAAAGAACGAATTTTAAATGTGTCACTCTAAATTGAGGCATTCCGACCATGACGGTTGTTGCGGCAGGACCATTGATGTCTAAAAAACCTACAGCACAGGACTCAGATTCTCTACGTGAGATCTTCTCTAGGCTGAATGTGGAAAGCTGTCCCCACACTTACAATTTCCACATGCATACGAATCATTCCGATGGACAACTTGCGCCCGATCGGCTGGTAGAGCAGGCCCTAGAAATTGGTTTGAAAGGATTTGCGATTACGGATCACCACTGCGTTTCTGGGTTTTACGCGGCTGAGCGCCATTTGAATGATTGGAGCGCGCAACCCCAAAATGCTGACCAGACGGTTCCTCATCTTTGGATTGGAACTGAAATTACGTCACAGCTTCTTGATATTGAGGTGCATATTTTAGGGTTTGCTTTTGACCCTACCCACAGTGCGATTGATGGATACCTTCATAGCAGCGCACCCAAAGGCGATCGGGCACAAGCCTATCGTGTGATTCGAGCAATTAAGCAGAGCGGTGGCATTGCAGTCCTCGCTCATCCTGCCCGCTATCGTAAATCCTATGAGCAGTTAATTCCTGCGGCGGTGATGGCTGGAATTGATGGCGTTGAGACTTTTTACGCCTACGGAAACCCCAAGCCTTGGAAAGCTAGCCGAGAAGAGACGCAATGTATTGGGGAATTGGGTGCTCAGTATGAGTTGCTGAGTACCTGTGGGACTGATACTCATGGAAAAAGTCTGCTCCAGCGAGTTTAGGGAGAAGATTTAGAAGGTTTTTCCAATAAAAACAGCTCCGATCGGGGGTGATTTTCATTGGAATTTTCTACTAAATCTAGCATC
>JANMIS010000051.1:0-3599 GCA_031375925.1 Synechococcales cyanobacterium OTE_70_concoct_197_sub | reverse complement strand
CTCCGCATCGCATGGCCCGCCGACCCGCCTGGATGGGGCTGCTCCTGGCCCTCGTGGCAGCCACGCAGAATCACGCCGTGGAGGGGTTGGTCCGGTTGACGCCCGTGGCACCGGTGGCAACGAAACAAGTTGGATTCACCCGTCTTGAGTCCGCACAAACGGGGATCACTTTCACGAATGAATTAAGTGACCTGACGGCGTCGCAGAACCAGATCCGATTGAATGGGTCGGGCGTGGCGGCCGGTGATGTCGATGGCGACGGCTGGTGCGATTTGTTTTTTTGCGGTTTGGACGGGCCGAATGCGTTGTATCGAAATCTGGGCGGCTGGCGTTTCGAGAACATCACCAAGGCGGCAGGGGTGGAGGTGCCGTATCAATTTGCGACGGGCGCGTTGCTCGCGGATGTGGACGGCGACGGGGATTTGGATTTGCTGGTGACGGCAGTGGCAGAACTTCTTAAAGTATATCCTGTGGAATTGACGTTGCAGGGTCCTGAGTGGGGCGATCGGGAAGCCTTAAAATCCCAAGTTCAGCAGTTGGGGATTGAAAACAATGTCACTTTTTTAGAGCCAGATTATCAAAGCAGTCCGGCGGAGCTGGCGATGCAATATGATATTTTTACGGTGCCGTCGCGCTTTGAGGGTTTTAGCTTGTCGGCTTTAGAAGCGATGCTAGCCGGACGGGTGATTGTGATTTCGGAGGTGGCGGGTTTGGCCCCTCATATTGAGGCAAGTGAGTCTGGTTTAGTGGTTCAGCCGACGGTAAACTCGATTGTTTCAGCTTTGAGGGAGTTACTGGAATGCCGCGATCGGTGGCCGGATATGGGACGATCGGGTCGGAGTTACGCGCTGAATGAACTTCAATGGAAAAAGATTGCTGAGTCAGCGCTGGATTTCTACAGTTCGACATAGTATTGAATAAAATATAGGATTTCGCGATGAAGGTTTTAGTTTCAGCCTATGCCTGTGAACCCAATAAAGGCTCAGAACCCGGTGTAGGGTGGAATATCGCCAATGCGATCGTCCAGGAACATGAAGTATGGGTATTAACAACTGCGACGCATCGACGCGGGATTGAAGCTGAATTAGCAGCCAAATTAGCTAAAGGTGTCGCGTCAAAACTGAATTGGATTTATTTGGATCCCTTGGGCTGGGTCTACGACTGGGAGACTGGGGGTAAGGGCATTCAGTGGGATGTGCATTTGCATCATTATTTATGGCAAATTGCGGCTTATTTTAAAGTAAAAAAACTGCATGAGACGATCGGCTTTGATATCATTCACCATGCAACTTACGGACGGTATTCAGCGCCTAGTTTTCTATCGTTTTTACCGATTCCATTTATTTGGGGACCTGTAGGAGGCGGAGAATCTGCACCGTTGAGCTTTTGGAAAGATTTTAATTTCAAAGGCAAACTCTATGAGTTTCTACGACAATGCGCGAGGTTCTCTGGGGAATTGGATCCTTTTGTTCATTTAACAGCTCGCAACAGTGCGATCGGTCTTGCCTGTACGCCCGAGACGGCAGCGCGGATGAAAGCGATCGGACTCAAGCGTCTGGAATGGGTCAGCGGTCAAACGGGAATTAGTGCGGCAGAACTAGCGCAATTTGAACAGCTTAAAGAGGTTGATCAAACTGATGGCGATCGGCCCGTGCGATTTTTGAGTTTGGGGCGGTTGATTCATTGGAAGGGGTTTCATTTGGGCGTTCGAGCATTTATCGAAGCGGATTTGCCGAATGCCGAATATTGGATTGGGGGGACAGGTGCGGAGGAAAATCGTTTGCGGGCGATCGTGAATGCAGCGGGCTGGGGCGATCGGATTAAGTTTCTGGGAGCTTTACCCCGAACGGAAGCGCTGAATGTTATGGCGCAATGTGATGTGCTGATCCATCCGAGTTTGCATGATTTTTCGCCAACGGTTTGCTTGGAAGCCATGGCTGCTGGCTTGCCTGTAATTTGTCTCGATCTTGGTGGACCTAGTAAACAAATTACCGACGAAACGGGGATTCGGGTAAGGGCAGTAGACCCGATCGCAACGGTCACGGATTTAGCAAAGGCAATGACGACTTTGAGTGAAGATAAAGGGCTTCGATCGCGCATGGGAGGCGCAGGCCAACGGCGAGTGCGCGAGTCTTACCTTTGGGAAACCCGTGGCAAGGATTATAGTGAGTTGTACCGATCGTTGGCTTGACGAACCGCCCCCTAGTCACTAATTCTGGGGAAAATGAATCTCAGAAGCCCCCAGAATTGGGGGTTGGGGGCAGATCGTCAGCGTCTCTGAAAATCACGATCGATCAATCACCTCAGCCGTTTCCATCCCTTGTGAAGTTGGGTTCTGGTATGCCTGTAGAGAATCTTGGACCAGATTAGGCTGATAGTCATAGATGGTCATGGCCGCTAGTCCCAATCCTAAAATGCTCCAGAGCCAGATGCCGCCAGTGGGACCTTCTAAAACCACCTCAAAGTTAATCGTGACCATGAAGGCAATCCAGTAACAGAACAAGAAGAGGAAGACGCCTCTCCAGAAACTTTGGCCTGGGATCGCTGAAGATTTCAATAGCCGAGTCAGGATACCGATCGCCCAGCTAGTTTGTAAACTCACCCATAGGAAAAATCCTGGAACGCCACTTCTGGCCAAGACACAAAGATGACCATTGTGGGGGCTACGAACTTTGCCATCCCCGAGCGGGTCGAAGCGATCGTCGATTCCTAAGTTGACCCCAAAGCCCTTACCCATCCAAAAATGTTCGCCGCCGAAGGTATAGCTATAAATAAAGTTCCACCACTTCAGTCGAAATTCTTTGGTCCCTTGATACCGTTCAGCCCCGTCATCAATAAAAATTGTCGCCATTTTATTAAACACAGGCGCAATGATATCGGGGTTGAAGGCCACAGCCAGCATTATACCCAGGATTAAAATAACGAAAATGCTCCAAATCCGGCTGCTTTGAGGGCGGAATGTGGTGACAATTAAAAATGAACAAAGAAAGGCTAAAGTTCCCGATCGGTTTGCTTCGGCAACCACAATGACGAGATTAACTAAAAAACTTCCCAGAAACAATGCAATATTTTGGATTTTGAGGGCAATAAAAAAAGCAGTGACCCCAGATAAATGCATAAGTAAGTCTGCTGCCTTGAGGTCAATTAGGCTGACAGGCGCTCCGGGCAGTGCTGGGGCGATTCCGGCTCTGAAGATTAAAAAGAAAATAGGACAACAGATCAAATACAAGGTGACAAATTGTCGATATCGATAGAGGACATTCAGTAATCGTTCTGGACGCGCTGCGATTAAAGTTGCAATAATTAAAGCAAAAAAACCGTAGTACCAGATGGCAGAATCTCGAATGGAGTCAATCCCATATTTTGGGACATGAGGAATCGTGCAAATCAAACACCAGGCCATAAAAAGAACTAACACCTTAGCCGCAGGAAGTTTGAGCACTGTGGGAAGAGCAGTTTTGATGAGGTAACGAACGGACTGATTAAGTAGGACGCTGACGAATCCAAAGATTAGAGAAATTTCTCCAATGAACAGCGGCGGTACACCTACGTAGGAGAAGCCTCTTCCCATCAGCGAATACCCAACCAAAACCCAACTG
>JANMIS010000039.1:0-2492 GCA_031375925.1 Synechococcales cyanobacterium OTE_70_concoct_197_sub | reverse complement strand
AATCCCCACCAGCCCCGTCACGGCATTTTGAGTCCAGAAGGAGGGGGTTTTGGCAAAGGTGATACTGCGAATCATGACGCAGCCCAAGGTCATTAACCCCACAGCCCCCAGTAATAGCAACCAGTCCATCCCGATCCATGGCTGTAGAATTGACTTCCAACGAATGCGAGGTAGGAATGTTTTTTGAAACATAGTTGTGGGGGAAATTTGCAAAGATAATCGGCGCAGGGATAACCAAGATTGCAGTGCAGTCTACATCAAAGCGGCGATCGAGACCTGTGCTGCAACTTGCATTGCGATTTCTTTTAGGGCAATCGCACTTTTTGATTCGGGATGGGAAACGACGATCGGCACCCCAATGTCACCCCCTTCTCGCAGGGCAATTTCTAAGGGCACGCAGCCTAAAAGCTTTACCCCAAGCTCAACGGCGGCTTTCTGTCCACCTTCAGATCCAAAGAGGTCGTACTGCCGATCGGGCATATCCGGCGGAATAAAGTAGCTCATGTTTTCAACAATGCCCAGAATCCGCGTTCCCAGCTGCTCAAACATTTTAAGGCCCCGTCTAGCGTCAGACAGCGCCACCGTTTGAGGTGTGGTGACAATGACGACTCCGGCGACGGGGACTCGCTGGGCGATCGTCAACTGTGCGTCTCCCGTTCCTGGCGGCATATCCACAATCAAGTAATCCAATTCACCCCAATCGACTTGATACAGGAAGTTGCGCACCATGCCATCAATCATCGGCCCGCGCCAGATCACAGGTTGGTCGGGATTGATTAAGAACCCCATGGAGACCACTTTCACGCCGTGATTAAACGCGGGTTCGATGATTTCGCCTGATTCCCCTTGGCGGACTCCCACTTTCGCACCTGCAACGCCCAGCATCGTCGGGGCATTGGGTCCATAGATGTCTGCGTCTAGTAAGCCGACTTTCGCTCCGGCTTGGGCTAGGGCAACCGCCAGATTGACCGCGACTGTGCTTTTCCCAACGCCGCCTTTGCCGCTGGAGACTGCGATGATATTTTTGACGTTTTTGACGACTTCCCGGCCTGGAGCGGACTTTTGGGTGGGGATTTCGGATGTTACGTCTACTTTGACGGTTTCCACGCCGGGAAGCTTTTTGATGGCGCGTTCGCAGTCTTCGACGATGAAGGCTTTCAAGGGGCAAGAAGGCGTGGTCAATACTAATGTAAAACTCACAGCCCCGCCTACAACCTGAACATTCCGAATCATGTTCAGCTCGACGAGACTCTTGCGAAGTTCGGGGTCTTCGACGGGCTTGAGGACTTCGAGGATGGCTTGTGCAGTGAGAGTCATGGGAGATCTACGGTTAAAACTGACTAGAACGAACAGTTATCAGTTTAGCTTGGCTTGACCCTCGCTCCCACTTGCGTCGATTCAAGCACCGCAATTCTAGATTCATGACTGCCGCCATTTTATAGAGCATCCGATCGGTTCTGTCTGGGTCAGCTTGATGCTTTGTCCCACGAGAATGCTATCTATTGCATCCCGCAGATAGCTCACCTGCACCGCGCTGGCATCTTGGGCATTGTCATCTATTGCCCCGCTGTAAACCAAAATTCCCTGCTGATTAAGCAAAAAGGCATGGGGCGTTTTAACTGCATCAAAAGCATGGGCCACATCTTGGTTCTCATCACGCAGATAGGGATACTGAATCTTTTGGTCTACGGCAAAGACTTTCATCGCAGCGAAGCTATCTTCTGGAAACTGCACTGCATCATTGGGATTGATAGCGATGACAGCCACACCCTTGGGAGCAAAGTCCTGGTGAAGCTGGGCGATACGATCGAGGTAGGCTTTCACGTAGGGACAGTGATTGCACATGAAAATAACGCAGACCGCTTGCTGGGATTCCAAGTAACGAGCTAGGTGATGGACCGTGCCATCTGCACCGGGGAGTTCAAAATCTGGGGCATAGCTGCCGATCGCGGTTTTTGCCATGGGTTCAAAGGTATGGGGAGTGTGAACTACGATCTAGTGTATCCATTTTTTGTCTAGAGAATTAACCATCATTGGCAATCACGGCATTAATCGTCTCACGGGCATCGGTTTTAAATTCTTGAACATTAACGCGGCCTAGAAGTGCGATCGCCCCCAAAATAAACATCGCCTGCACAATCAGCACCGAACCATAAGCCCACAGAGGCCGTTCTCCTGTGACAGTCTTGCCAAAAATCTGGGTTCCAATATCTAAAATGCTGCCGCCCAAAATTGCCGCCGTTCCCCGAGACAATGCCTGCGCGAGTCCCCAGGCTCCGATGAAAGTTCCTGCTGTCTCTGCTGCCGTTAAGTCGAGCATCAAAGTGATTGCGCCCGTGGTCGTCGTTCCTGATGCCAATCCAAAGAGCAACAGACAAAGATTTAGAACTGCTGGGTTTTGGGTGAAGCCGGAGAGGACGATCGCGCCTAAGGACAGCGCCACAGCCTGACAGCCCACCTGCGTCGTTTTCTTTTTGCCAATCAACGGCGAA
>JANMIS010000036.1:0-2437 GCA_031375925.1 Synechococcales cyanobacterium OTE_70_concoct_197_sub | reverse complement strand
CCGTCTTATTTAGCGGGATTTAAAGCGCAGCGTTATCAAGTGCCTCTGGAAACCGGATTGATTACAGCCAAAGAGATGATCCGATCGGAACTCAACAATACAGTCTGCTACGATATCGGCGGCGATACCCAAACCGTAGGTAGCATCAACACCATTCATCACTCCATCACGTTCAAGCATATCCTACTCCCCGTCTGGATCTCCGCCTACCGCTACCAAAACAAACAATACCGCGTCATGGTCAATGCCCAGACAGGCCAAGTTTCCGGCGATCGTCCCTACAGCAAAGCCAAGATTGCGATCGCAGTTTTTGCGGGGTTAGCAATATTGATCGGTGGATTCTATTTATTTGCAAATGCCAAGAAGAGCAATACTGGAACACGGCGACGAGTTCGGATTAGTTTAGTACAGCCGAACGTACAAAGTCTCTCTGCGTCGTTGGGTGTCCACCTCGGAATAAATTCCGAGGCTCATAGCTCAAACCCATAAAGGGTTGAAGAGATCAGGACCTCATTAACCCGTTTCAACGGGTTTGCGCTGTTAGCCTTGGAATTCATTCCAAGGTGGAGTATGGCATCACAAGTCGTTTCTCTTATCTTTTACGTTGCAAGACCATCAGATCCTGAATGCCCTTTTCAGCTAGATTCAAAATGCTATCTAACTGCGATCGGCTAAAGCTACCAGCCTCAGCGGTTCCCTGCACTTCAATAATCCCACCCATTTCATTCATCACAATATTAGAATCAATGTCTGCTCTCACATCTTCAACATAATTTAAATCCAAAAACGCATCCCCTTCAATTAACCCGACCGAAATTGCCGCCACTTGATGAATCAACGGCGATCGGTTTAGCAATCCCTGTTCCATTAATAAATCGATCGCATCCTGCAATGCAACAAAAGCGCCCGTAATGGATGTTGTCCGCGTTCCACCATCCGCCTGCAACACATCACAATCAATCAAAACCGTCCGTTCTCCCAGTAACTCCATATCTAGGGTCGATCGTAAACTTCGACCAATCAATCGCTGAATCTCTTGGGTGCGACCGGAGAGTTTTAGAGTTTCTCGGTTATTGCGATCGTGGGTCGCCCCAGGCAACATACGATACTCCGCCGATAGCCAGCCTCGCCCTTGTTTTGCCATCCAGCGCGGCACTTGTTCTTCGATGCTAACCGTACAAAGCACATGGGTATCGCCACATTTTGCCAGGACAGAACCCGCTGAATGCTTGGTGAAGCCATGAACGAATTCGATGGGCCGCAATTGGTCAGGTGCGCGATCGTCAGGACGCTGCCAAGTCATAAGGTTCCTCAGAGTTTGCTTGGGAATTTCATAGTTTACAGGTCTTTTGGTGAAGTTTGTTCGGAATTCATCCATTTTTCCTTGAAGAGGGCAGAATAGGATATTTCCCGGCTCTGGCTTCTCCCATGCGATCGCTTAATTTTGAATTCCTAAGCTCTCACGAACCGCTGTTACTCAAGCTCGGCACCGCTGCTGAGCGCTATTGTTTTAATGATCCGAATGTGAGCTTGTATAAGCTGCGGCAGTTTGGGGAGATGTTGGCGCAGGTGGTGGCGCGCAGGATGCGGGTGGAGGTGCCGCCGGATGGCAACCAAATGACGTTGCTCCGATCGCTGGCCGATCGAGGTGTGATTCGAGGGGATGTCGATCGGTTATTTCATGAGCTGCGGAAGACGGGAAATACTGCTGTGCATAACTTTGGCGGCAGTCAGCGGGTGGCGCTGGAATGTCTGGAGTATGCATACTTATTAGCTGGGTGGTTTTATCGGGCATTTTTGGGGGATAAGGCGTTTAAGCTGCCCCCGTTTGTTGTGCCAACGTTTCAAGATCCGTTAACGCCATCGCTAGAAACCACAAGACTAAAACAGGAAGTCGATCGCTTAAATCAAAAGCTTGCCGAAAGTTTGAGCATTGCAGAACTCGCGGAAGCCGATCGGTTACGACAGGCACAGCAATTGCTGGATTTGCAGCAGTCGGCATTGGATGCATCGACAGAAAAACAACAGATTGAGCAACGTCTGCGAGAACTGGAAGAACAGTCCCAAGTCACCACCCCGCAGACCTTACAGAAGCTGGTGAATCGGGCAGTGGATACGACGATCGATCTAGATGAATCAGCAACACGTCGGTTGATCGATCGGCAATTACAATCTGTGGGCTGGTTGGCGGATTCGCAGGGATTGACTTACAGTAGCGGCACACGTCCGGCGAAGAATGTGAATCAGGCGATCTCGGAATACCCGATCGGGAACGGTCGGGCTGATTATGTGTTGTTCATTGGGTTGGAGGCGGTGGGGATTATTGAGGCGAAGCGGCGGCGGGTGAAGGTGCAGGAGGTGGGATTGCGGCAGGCAATGCGGTATGCAATCGACTTTCCGGGCGGGACGTTGCCGTTTGTGTTTGCGACGAATGGGA